>JAJXTF010000116.1 GCA_021784125.1 Pseudomonadota bacterium
TCTCTTCCAGCCGTCGGCCGACACGCCGCACCAGCTTCGACTCCACGCTCGCGCCCTCCGCAACCAGCGTGCGGAACACCGGGCCCGCTTCCTTGCCCGCCCATTCGCGCGTCACCGACGCTGCGCCCAGCGTCGCGAGCCACATCTGCCTCGACGCGGCCAGAACGTTCTCGCCTGCACGCGGTACCGTCATCCGGATGCTCTTCGTCATTGTCGTCTCCTGATCGATGAAGGTCGCGCAACGCGCACCTCCCAACAGATTTCACGATACCCCGCCGTGCTAGAGCGATCACACTAATCGCGATCGCGCCGGATCGCGGTCGCCTATCCGCGCAGGCGCTGGGCGAGCGCCGTGGCGAGCTTCGCCGCGATCGCGTAGATCGAAAGCTGCGGATTGGCCCCGATCGAGGTCGGGAACAGCGATCCGTCGACGACGTGCAGGTTGGCAAGCTGATGGTGCCGACCCGAGGGATCGACGACCGCGCGTCGCGGGTCGGGGCCGAGCGGCGCCCCGCCCATCACGTGCGCCGACACGATCGGCGTCGCGCGCGGGCGCAGGTCGAACTTCGCGATTCCGGCCCGGGCGGCGTCGAGGTGGACGTAGTTGCGGCCCTGGCCGTGCACCGGCATCACCGAGGTCGCGCCGGCCGCGAACTGGATCTCGGCCATGGCCGTGAGCGCGCGCCGGATGCCGTCGAAGATGTAGGGCGTCAGCGCGTAATCGAGGATCGGCGTGCCGTCGGCGGCGAGCCGCACGCGTCCGCCGATCGCGTCGGCATGGAAACCGTCGCGCAGCAGCGCGATCAGCACCTGCATGTTCGGCAGGCGCTGCATCCACGCGGCGTGCTCCCTGCCGTGTCCGGGCAGGGTGATCGCGGCGAGGACGGGGTGGACCGGCGGCGCCTCGAGCTTGAAGCCCATCGGACCCGAGGGCGGGGCGGTCTGCACGAAATGGTCCGAGAAGATCGACTGCGGCGCGCCGCGGAATCCGTCGATGCGCTGCGGCATCAGTGCGGCGGACACGACGGTCGGGTGGAGGAAGGTTCGCAGGCCGAGGATGCCGTAGGGATCCGGCACGTGGCTGCGGAGCAGCAGCGCGGGCGTGTTGATCGCCCCGGCCGCGCTCACGTAGTCGCGCGCGTGCACGGTGATCCGGCGCCCGGCGGTTGCCGTGCCGCTCGCGTCCATCGCCAGGCATTCCAGCGCGTCGATGCGATCGCGGCGAACGACCAGGCGCGCGGCGCGCGCGCGCGTCACCAGCGTCGCCCCGCGCGAGAGCGCGCGCGGAATGGTCGTCACCAGCATCGACTGCTTGGCGTTGGTCGGGCAGCCGAGTCCGCAGTAGCCGAGGTTCCAGCAGCCCCGGACGTTGCGGCGTATCGTGCCCCAGTGCAGGCCGAGCTTCTCCGCGCCCGTCGCCAGCGCCTCGTTGTTCGCGTTGGCCGGGATCGTCCACGGCGCCACGCCCAGCTGCTGCTCGACTCGATCGAACCACGGCGCGAGGTCGCTCGGTCCGAAACCGCCGATTCCGAAGGCCGATTCCCACCAGGCGAGCGTGGGCTCCGGCGTGCGGAACGAGCTCGTCCAGTTGACCGTCGTGCCGCCCCCGACGCAGCGCCCCTGGAGGATGTTGATCGCCTTGTCGGCGGTCTTGCGTGCGGCCGATTCCTGGTACAGGTCGCGATAGGCCTCGTTCTCCAGCATGTGGAAATCGCCGGAGGACTTGAGCGGTCCTTCCTCGATCATCACGACCGTCAGCCCGGCATCGCAGAGGATTTCGGCGGCGATGCCCCCGCCGGCGCCGGTCCCGACGATCACCACGTCGGCTTCCAGCGTCAGGTCGCGCTCCAGCGTCCCTGCATCGATCACCTTCCAGCCCTCGCGCAGTCCCGTGCGGATCGGATCGACGATCGGCGTCCCGGCCTGCGCGCGCATGCCGACCATGGACGAAGCGGCCTCGGGTGCCGTCGTGCCCGCCGCCGTCGGACCGGTTCCGGGCGCCGTCATGACAGCCGCGGCGGCCCGGGATAGCCGATCGCGGGCCACGACCGCGGATTCGCGTACCACGCGGCGAACGTGATCTGGTGCAGCGCGTCGTAGGCGGCGCGCTTCTGCGTCCAGCGGCTGGACTGCAGGCGACCGAGGAAGGCATCGGCGTCGGCGACGCCCAACTGTGGCCAGGGTGCACCGACGCCGGCGAGGGCGATGCGCAGCGGCGCGAAGCTCAGCAGCGCAAACAGCGAGGCCAGCTCTTCGCGCGCGATCGGCGCGAGTCCGCCGATCGCGACGCCGATGCCGTCGAGGGTCTGCGTGATCGCGGCGTCGCGCCCGGGTCCCGACGGTGGCAGGGCGCCCGCGAGCAGCGCCGGAATCAGCGCACGCATCACGTCGACGCCGTCTGCGGTCAGCGCCCCGGCGCCGTGGCGCGCGGGCGTCGGTTGCAGCAGGCGCGCGGTGGCGAAGGCGAGGGCGCCCAGGGTTCCGGCGAAAAGCACGCGGCGACGGGTGGGATTCAAGGCGTGGGGACCGGGCGTGGCGGCCGGCGGGCGTCGGCCGGGCATCAGACGATAGTGCCGTCGTATAGAGCAATCAATCTAATGCATCGTTCGACCCGCGTCGGTGCCGGGGTTAGACTGCTGCGGGATGCCGTCCCCGACGATCACCGCCGGACGATGACCGACTCCGCCAGCCAGGATGCGGTGCAGGCGCTGCTCGCCGCGCTCGAACGTGTCAGGCAGCACCACGTCGAGCGCGCCGCAAAGCCCGAGCTTTCGCGCGCGCTCACCCGGGTCTGCGAATGGCAGGCACGCAGGCTGCGCCGGACCTACCAGGACCTCGAGGCCCAGCCGCGCTACGAGGCGGCGATCCGGTTCTTCGAGACCGATCTCTACGGCGGGACCGATTTCGCGCAGCGCGATGCCGACCTCGCCCGGGTTGCACCCGTGTTCAGGCGACTGCTTCCGGCAAGCGTGATCGCGACGGTGGCCACCGCGGTCGAGCTGAACGCCCTGTCGCAGGACCTCGATCGCGCGCTGGTCGATGCGATGGTCGCGCGGGATGCGGGTTTTTCCATCGCCGATTACTGCAGGGCCTACCGGAAGATGGGGCAGTACGATCGCCGCGCGCGACAGATACGGTTGGTCGGCGACGTCGGCGTCGCGCTGGATCGCTACGTTGGCATGCCGATGCTGCGCGGCGCGTTGACGCTGATGCGCAAGCCCGCCAAGGCCGCGGGCCTCGGCGCGCTGCAGGATTTCCTGGAACGCGGGTTCGGCGCCTTTGCGCGGATGCGCGGGGCCGTCGAGCTCCTCGCGACCATCGAAAGCCGCGAGCGCGCCATCCACGACGCGATCGTCGCCGGCGCGGACGCGCCCTTTCCCGACCCCCTCGCCTGACCCCGGCCGGTCACGCGCTCCGCTTGCCGGAAACCTTGTCCAGCTGGGCGTGGATTTCGCGCTCGATCGTGGGCTTGAGCGCAGTGAGCAGCAGGCCGAGCTTCACCTCGAGCCGGATGTGGGTCGCGGTGACGTGCATGCGCCCGGCAACCCCGGGACGCTCGAAGACGACCTGATCGCCCTCCCATTCGTAGCTCAGGTCGAAGCGCTCGCGCAGGTCCTGGGCCAGCCGGTCTGCCGCCTCCTTGGCCTTGCGGTGGGTCAGCGCGTGCTGCTTCGCGATCGAAATCGATGCCATGGCCCTTGCCTCCTCGCGCCGAGTATAGGGCCGGGCCTGCGGGGCGACGATCGGCATCGGCGATGGGGGGCCGGGCGGCGGTTGACACGTTATCAGAACGAACGTAGGATTTAAACGAACGTTTGAGCGAAGCCAGGGCGCGCCGCTTCCGTGCCGCACCCGTCCTCGCGGCTGCCCTTTCCCTGCTGCCTCGCGCCCTTGCCGACGAACCTTCCTCCGATGCCGACCAAAGCCCCGGTCCTTGCGCTGAAGCCGCCACGCGATCCCGCCACGACCAAGGCGCGCATCCTCGACGCCGCCGAGGCGCTGTTCATGGAGCACGGTTTTGAAGCGACGAGCCTGCGCTCGATCACGGCGACCGCGGAAGTGAACCTCGCCGCGGTCAACTATCACTTCGGCAGCAAGGAGGAACTGTTCGAGGCCGTGCTGACGCGCCGTCTCGATCCGATGAACCAGGCGCGGGTCGAGCTGCTGACGCGCCTCGAGGCCCAGGCGGGATCGTCGCCGCTGTCCTGCGAGCGGATCCTGATGGCATTGCTGATCCCGGCGCTGAAACTGGCCCGCGATCCGGAGCGCGGCGGCAAGGATTTCCTCCGCCTGCTCGGCCGTGCCTACGCCGATCCCGCGCCATTCATCCGCCGCTTCCTGTCGGAACAGTACGCGGTGATGATCGCGCGCTTCAAGGGGGCCTTTGCGCGTGCGCTGCCGCAGCTGCCGCGCAAGGAGCTGTCTTGGCGCCTGCACTTCATCATGGGCGCGCTGTCCTACACGCTGGCAGGCACCGATGCGCTGAAGCTGATCGCGGAGCTCAATCCGCACGAATCGACCAACGACGAGATCCTGCTGCGCCGCCTCGCCCCGTTCCTGCTCGCAGGTCTCGAGGCCCCGTTGCCCGATCTCTCCGCCGTCACCCGCGAGCTCGACGGCGAGCTGGGGCGGACGGGATGAACGCAGCATCCGCAACGATCGGGCGCCGCCGATGACCGCCGCCCCCGAAAGGACCTGGAGCCACCGATGATCGCCCTGTTCGTCGCCATTGCACTCGCCGCTGCCCTGGCTCTCGCCTACGTCCGCGCCTCGGGCTACGCCTGGACCGCCGCCGTCGCCGCGTGGCTCGCCGCCGCGTGGTTCACCGGAATCCTGTCCGCGGCGTGGGCAACGGGCCTTGCGATCGCCTCGGCACTGGTAGCGGTGCCGCTGCTGGTTGTCCCGCTGCGCCGCAGGCTGGTCAGCGCCCCGCTGCTCGCCGGCTTCCGCAAGGTACTGCCCCCGATGTCGCAGACCGAGCGCGAGGCGCTGGAAGCGGGAACCGTCGGCTGGGACGGCCAGCTCTTTTCCGGAAAGCCCGACTGGCAGCGCCTGGTGTCGATCCAGCGCACACGGCTGACCGCCGAGGAGCAGCACTTCCTCGACCACGAGGTCGAAACGCTGTGCGCGATGGTGTCGGACTGGGAGACGACCAACGTCTACAAGGACCTGCCGGCGCAGGTCTGGCAATACATCAAGGACAACGGCTTTCTCGGGATGATCATCCCGAAGGCCTACGGCGGCCTGGGGTTTTCCGCCTACGCGCATTCGCAGGTGATCACCAAGCTGTCGACGAGGAGCGGCACCGTCGCGGTGACGGTGCTCGTCCCCAACTCCCTCGGACCCGGTGAGCTGCTGCTGCACTATGGCACCGACGAGCAGAAGCGCCGCCATCTGCCGCGGCTGGCGCGCGGGCTCGAGATCCCGTGCTTCGCGCTCACCAATCCGCAGGCAGGCTCGGACGCCGCGGCCATTCCCGACTGGGGTGTCGTGTGCTGGGGCGAGCACGAGGGCCGGCGCACGCTCGGGCTCCGGCTCACCTGGGACAAGCGCTACATCACGCTGGGTCCGGTGGCGACGCTGCTGGGTCTCGCCTTCCGCGCCTTCGATCCGGAGCACCTCGCAGGCGACCGCGAGGACCTCGGCATCACCTGCGCGCTGATCCCGACCACGCATCCGGGCGTCAACATCGGCCGGCGCCACATGCCGCTCAATGCCGTGTTCCAGAACGGCCCGAACTGGGGCCGCGACGTGTTCATTCCGATGGACTGGGTGATCGGTGGCCAGCCGATGCTCGGCCGCGGCTGGCGGATGCTGATGGAATGCCTCGCGGCGGGCCGCGGCATCTCGCTGCCGTCGTCGAACACCGGCATGGCCAAGCTCGCCGTGCGCACGACGGGCGCCTATGCGCGCGTTCGCACGCAGTTCAAGACGCCGATCGGCCGCTTCGAGGGCATCGAGGAGGCATTGACCCGGATGGGCGGCAACCTCTACCTGATGGACGCCGCGCGGATGCTGACGGCGACCATCGTCGACCAGGGCGAGAAGCCCGCGGTGCTCTCCGGCATCGCCAAGCTGCACATCACCGAGCGCAACCGGCAGGTGATCAACGACGCGATGGACATTGCCGGCGGCAAGGGCATCTGCATGGGGCCGTCGAATTTCCTGGGCGCCGCGTACATGCAGATGCCGGTGTCGATCACCGTCGAGGGGGCCAACATCCTGACCCGCAGCCTGATTGTGTTCGGTCAGGGCGCGATCCGCTGCCATCCTTACGTGCTGCACGAAATGGCCGCCACCCGCGCGCCCGACACCCGCAAGGCGGTGCGCCTGTTCGACGCCGCACTGTTCGGTCACCTGCGCTTCGGGCTCTCCAACATCGCGCGCACGCTGGTGATGGGCTTCACGGGCTCGAACTTCGTTCGCGTGCCGGCGAACGTCGCGCCCGAGACGAAGCGCTACTACCAGCAGCTGACGCGCTTCTCCGCGGCGCTCGCGTTCCTCGCCGACGTCTCGATGGGGACGCTGGGCGGCGCGCTTAAGCGCAAGGAAAAGCTCTCGGCGCGGCTGGGCGACGTGCTGTCGCTGCTCTACCTGTGCTCGGCCACGCTGTGGCGCTACGAGCAGGACGGCCGCAAGCCCGAGGACGCGCCGCTGATGCACTGGGCGATCTGGGATGCGATGTTCAAGGCGCAGAACGCGATCGAGGGCGTGATCTCGAACTTCCCCAATCGCGCGATCGCGGCGGTGATGTGGCGGGTCGTGTTCCCGCTCGGCCGGCCCTACGAAGTGCCGTCCGACCAGCTCGGCCACGACGTCGCGAAGATCCTGCTCGAGCCCTCGGCGGCCCGCGATCGCCTGGCCGGCGGCATGTTCATCGGCGATCCCGACGAGCCGGTCGGCCTGCTCGAGCGGGCGCTGGGGTTCACCATCGAGGCGGAGCCGCTGGAGCGCAAGCTGAAGGACGCCCAGCGCGAAAGGAAGATCGACGCGCGGCTCGCCCCGGGCGAGGACGCGTCGCGGCTGGTGGAGCGTGCGGTCGCGGCGGGAATCCTGACGCCGTCGGAGGCGGCGGTGCTCGCCGCACAGCGCGAGCTGGCCGCGCGCGTGGTCCGCGTCGACGATTTTGCCCAGGACCTCGGCACGTCGCTGCTCGCCCAGGACCGCGCCGATTTCGGCCGACCGCCGATCACGGCGCCTGCGCCGGCGAATCTCGCGCAAAGGCGCGCGGTCGCCAACGAGGGATTCCGCTGACGCCATCGCGTTCGCGCAGCGCATGAAGCCCATCTACGTCGTCGACGGCGCGCGCACGCCTTTCCTGAAGGCGCGCAACCGTCCCGGCCCTTTCGCCGCATCGGATCTCGCGGCCGACGCGGGCCGCGCGCTGCTGCTGCGCCAGCCTTTCCTGCCCACCGACCTCGACGAGGTGATCCTGGGCTGTGCGGCGCCCGCCCCCGACGAGGTCAACATCGGGCGGGTGGTCGCGCTGCGGATGGGCTGCGGGCACAAGGTCCCGGGGTGGACGGTGATGCGCAATTGCGCGTCGGGAATGCAGGCGATCGACTCGGCGATGGATTCGATGCGCTCAGGCCGCTCGAAGCTCGTGCTCGCCGGAGGCGTCGACGCGCTGTCGCGCGCACCCCTGCTGCTCTCCGACGCGATGGTGACGTGGCTGTCGAACTGGTACGCCGCGAAGACCCTCGGCCGCCGCGCCGCGCTGGTTGCGCAATTCCGACTGCATTACCTCGCGCCGGTGATCGGGCTGATGAAAGGGCTGACCGACCCTGTCGTCGGCCTGCTGATGGGGCAGACGGCGGAGAACCTCGCTTGGCGCTTCGGAATCACGCGCGCCGACATGGATGCGTATTCGGCACGCAGCCACCAGCGCCTGCTCGCGGCCCAGCGCGAGGGGCGCCTCGGCGACGAGATCGTCGCGCTCTACGACCGCGACGGCAAGGTCCACTCCGCCGACGACGGCGTGCGCGAGGATTCGACGCCGGAGAATCTCGCGCGCCTGAAACCGTTCTTCGACCGCAAGTACGGCAACGTCACCGCCGGCAACAGCTCGCAGGTCACCGACGGTGCGGCATGGGTGGTGCTGGCGACCGAGGAGGCGGTGCAGGAGCACGGACTGAAGCCGCGGGCGCGCATCGTCGACACCCAGTGGGCGGCGCTCGACCCGGCACAGATGGGGCTCGGTCCCGTGCATGCCGCGACACCGCTGCTGGCGCGCAACGGTCTGCGGCTGGCCGACGTCGACGCCTGGGAGATCAACGAGGCCTTCGCCGCGCAGGTGATCGCGTGCCTGCGCGCATGGGAGAGCGACGAATTCTGTCGCGACGAGCTGGGACTGCCCGGCGCGCTGGGGGCCATCGATGCCGATCGCCTCAACGTCGACGGCGGCGCAATCGCACTGGGCCATCCGGTCGGTGCGTCGGGAACGCGGATCGTCCTGCACCTGCTGAACGTCCTCGAACGCAGCGGAGGCCGGCGCGGAATCGCCGCGATCTGCATCGGCGGAGGACAGGGCGGGGCGATGCTCGTCGATCGCATCGACTGAACCGGGAGCAGGGGAGCGCAGGTGGAGCACTGGAGCCTCACGCAGGATGCCGACGGGATCGCGTGGCTCGCCTTCGACAAGGCGGGCACTGCGACCAATACGCTGTCGAAGGCGACGCTCGCCGAGCTGAACGAGGTGCTCGACCGGCTCGATCGCGAGCGGCCGAAGGGACTGGTGATCCGGTCGGCGAAGGCCTCCGGCTTCATCGCCGGCGCGGACGTCGACGAGTTCGGCGACATCCACGATGCGCAGCTCGCCCGCGCGCTGGTCGAGCGCGGCTGGAACACCTTCGAACGCCTTGCCCACGTACCCTATCCGACGCTCGCGCTGGTCCGCGGTTTCTGCCTCGGCGGCGGCCTCGAGCTGGCACTTGCCTGCCGCTACCGCGTCGTCGTCGACGAGCCGTCGACGCGCCTCGGCCTGCCCGAGGTGATGCTGGGGATCGTGCCGGGATGGGGCGGCATCCGGCGCCTGCCGCGGCTGGTCGGCGGTCCGGCCGCGCTCGACCTGCTGCTGACCGGCAAGACGGTCGACGCGCGCAAGGCGAAGAAGCTCGGCCTTGCCGACGAATGCGTCCCGCCACGCATCATGGACAACGCCGCGCGCGGCGTGCTCCTGGCGCAGCCTGCGCCACGCCGGCTTCCCTTCCCGCTCTCGCTGAGCCTCACGGCGCCCGCGCGCCGGTTCATCGGCCACAAGGCACGGCAGCAGGTGGCGCGACGCGCGAGCCGCGAGCATTATCCGGCGCCCTACGCGATCATCGAGCTGTGGCAGCGTTTCGACGGCAACGCCCTCGCCGCCCCGCCGGGCGATCCCGCGGCGCTCGACACGCTGCTCGCCACACCCACCACCACGAACCTGATCCGCGTATTCCACCTGCAGGAGCGCCTGAAGGCTCTCGGCAAGGCGCCCGATTTCCCGGTCTCGCGCGTGCACGTCGTCGGTGCGGGAACGATGGGAGGCGACATTGCGGCCT
>JAJXTF010000117.1 GCA_021784125.1 Pseudomonadota bacterium
CCGCCTGGATTGAAGCCCAGCCAGATGCCGAACGTCGTCCCGGCAAGCAGCGCGACGAGCAACAGGTCGATGAAGCGGATGATGGTCGCTGTCACGGCTCCTCCGTCGGACGTTAAGCGCAAGTCTTAGCTTCTACGTTTAAGACATTGTAATCAAAAGTGTTTGTACCTCGCCAGACATTCTTGGCGAAACGCTATCGAAACCGGACGACCGTCAGCGCCGCCAGATGCCGTCGAACACCAGCTTCGCGCCGAAGCCCGCGAGGATGAGCCCGCCGATCCGTTCTATCGAGCGCTGGAAACGGCCGTAGGCGGCGCGGATGCGCCGGCGCGAGAACGCCACGCTGATGACACTGCGCCAAAGCACCGACATCCCGAGAATGCCCAGCCACGAGAGCAGCTTCGCCCAGGGCGGCGTGTCCGCCGACAGCGTGACCGCAAAGATGCTCGCGAAGAACAGCACGGTCTGCGGATTCGCGAGATCGGTCAGCAGGCCGCGCAGGAAATGGCTCCCCAGCGAGCGCGGCGGCATCGGCAGCTCGACGTCGAGACGCGCGGACGGGTGACGCCGGACGAGCCTCCAGGCGAGCCACAGCATGTAGATGCCGCCGAGCACTTTGAAGGCGGAGAAGACCTCGCCACCGTGGGTGATCAGCGTCGCGATGCCGAGCAGGCCCAGCGCGGCGTAGATGCCGTCGCCGGCCGCGACGCCCAGGCCGGCGGCAATGCCCGCAGGCCGGCCCGCGACCAGGCTCGCCTGCACGACGACGATCAGGTTCGGCCCCGGGCTGAGGAACGTGACGGCGAAAAGGCCGACGGTCAGGATGACGGAGTGCATCGGGATCTTTCCTGGACGGCGAAATGCCGGTGGACGGCAACCAGCAGGAGGACCCTGAGCAGGAATGTGGAATTCATCGGCAAACTCGCTACGCCCTGCCGCTGCGGGCGAGTCCGACGATGAACGCGGTCACGGCCCCGAGGGGACCCCAGACGAATGCGCTGGTCATCGCGGCTTCCACGGCTCGGTCATCCACGTTGGGTGACAACAGGCCGGTCGGGAAATGGCTGGCCACTGCAACGGCAATGTAACCGATGACGGCGTAGAGCAGGCCGATGCCGAGTCTTCTCATGCTTGCGAATCCTCAGGGACCGCATCGAGCAGGACCCGCTGCGACGCGAGGTTCATCGGCGCGGTGGTCGCGACGAAGATGAACGTCGGCAAGGTGATCACGCGCCCCGCGCTGCAGCGAACCAGCGCGGCACGTGTTCGATCGCATCGGTCAGCGTCCGCAGCACCCCGATGCTGTTCCGTGCCAACGATTCCGGAAGCGTCCGCAGATCGGGAACCAGGACCACCTGCGCGCCGGCGGCGAGTGCCGCCCGAGCGCCATACTCGCTGTCCTCGAACGCCAGGCAGGCCGTCACCGGAACGCCCAGGCGCTCGGCCGCGAGCCGGTAGACGGCGGGATCGGGTTTGCCGCGCGGAACCTCGTCCCCGCCCGCGACGGCCCTGAAGTGCGGCAGCACGTCGACTGCGCCGAGGCGATGGCGGATCTCGGCCGCAGACGACGACGACGCGACGCCGCAGCGAATGTCCATTGCCTGAAGCAGCGTCAGGAGGTCGCGGACCCCCGATTTCAGCGGGAACACAGGTTCACGGCGCTCGCGGGAGAGGACGTCGGCAGCGCGGGACCGGACGGCGTGAAACGCGTCGGGCCCGCCCAGCAGGGCGACGAGGATCTCGGTCGATTCCGGCGCTGACCGGCCGACGACGCCCGCGTAGGCGTCCGGCTCCAGCGCGATGCCGACGTCGCGCGCAGAGTCTATCCATGCGCGCATGATCACCCGCTCGGAGTCGATGAGCAGGCCGTCCATGTCGAAGATGGCGGCGTGGAACACGTCAGCTTGCCTGGCGATCGGGGGCCGGGGTGCTCGGGTCCGCGACGGTCTGGTCGAGCGCCTCGTCCTCGAAGTAGACGACGACGGCGGATTCTTCCGGTACCGCCGTCAGGGGGTGCACGGAAAACGACGATCCTCCCTGGGGCGTGACCTGGTTGAGGTTCATGGGGAGATGCCGGGGTGGACCGGCGCAGACGTCGCTTCCGGGGCGATGACGCGAACGACGACTTCCCGACAGTCGCGAAACCCCATCCGCGCATAGAGCCGGCGGGCGCCGCCGTTGTCCCGCAGGACGTGCAGGAACGGCGTTTCATTGCGCTGCATCTGGCGGCGAAGCAGCTTGGCCATCAGCCGGCGCGCAAACCCGCGACCCTGGAAGTCGGGGTGCGTGCAGACGCCGCTGATCTCCCGGAGGCTGCCCGCCCACATGCGCTCGCCGGCCATGGCCATCAGACGCGACCCGTCGAACAGGCCGAAATACTCGCCGAGCTCGATGGTCCTCGCGGCGAACGGACCCGGACGCGTCAGGGCGGCGAGCTCGACCGCCTGCGCGGCGTGCGCCGGGCCGAGCGGAATCGCGTCGGGCGCCTCGTCGGCTGCGGGCATCGCGCCGGTCCACACCATCCTGAACATGGTGGATTCGGCATCGATGCGCCAGTCGCGGGGAGCGGATCCCGACCACTCGGCGCAGTAGAAATGCTCTCCCGGCTCGCAGCAGGAGGCCAAGCCGTCGAAATCGGGGTGTTCGGTGTCGGCGAAGCCGATGATCGGCGAGAACCCCGGCGCGTAGCGGCGTGCGCGGTCGGTGCCGGTGGCGTACCTCGCATGGGGGCCGCTTAGGGCGCGCCAGGCGACGTTGTCGAGCAGGCTGTTCATCCAGGAGGGCGCGCCGTTCCCGCGGGGTCAGGCGGTTACGCTCTTGTCGAGCGTTCGGACGCTGCCGTTGATCCTGACCGTCTCGAACGGCCAGCAGGCGCCGAGCCAGGACGGCAGGAATGTCTCGAGCGCGGACTCCAGGCCGCCGGCGAGCTCGCTCTGGCGCGCCCAGAACCAGACGTCCGCGTCCTGCCCCGGCTCGGGCGCGGGATCGATGTACACGCAGCCCAGCAACCGTCGCTCGTCGAGGCTCATGACGGCGTAGTCGAAGGACGAACGCAGCCGGAATTCCTTCTGGTGCCATCCGAGATCGACGATGTTCTCTTCGATGGTCAGGTCCTCGGCCGGCCAGCCCCAGATGTCGCCGAAGCGGCGCCAGAGATGCTCGCGGCTCGACATCACGGCATCGTAGTCCTTGAACACGTCGTGGATGGTGATCGAGCGCATCCTGAAGCGATCGGTCTGGACCACTGCGGGTACCTGGAAGTCCCTGGGCAGGAATGGCATGGCGGTGACGGCGTCCGAGGTTCGAGTTGGGGGCGGTACGTAGCGCGGGCCGGGGCAACGTGGACGATGGATAGCTCAGCGCCTGTCCGCGCGACTGCGCCAATCGTCGGCCAGGTAGCCGTAGATGTTCGTGTCGTAGGCCGTGCCCTTGTCGACCCAGCGCTTGCGCAGTGTGCCTTCCAGCACGAAGCCGGCGCCGAGCAGGAGTTGATTGGAGGCAACGTTGGCCGGATTCACCTCGGCTTCGATGCGGCGCAGCTTCAGTGCGCCGAAAGCATGGGCGCAGGCGGCGCCGATGGCTTCGCGCATCAGGCCCTGGCCCCAGTGGCTGCGCCCGAGGACGTAGCCCAGCTCGATGCGACCGCTCCCCTCGTCGTACCGGAAGAGGAGCAGGGTGCCAACGACCTTGGTGTCGGCGTTGCGCACCAGGACGAGCTGCCGGCCCGTGCCGGTCGCAGCGAGCGCCTCCATCCTGGCGAGCCATGCCGCGCCGTCGTCGACCGATTGCCAGGTTGAATAGGGAAGAAACCGGGTCACCTCCGGATCGCCGTTGATCTCCAGCAGGTCTTCGAGATCGGCGGCGGCGACGGGCCGCAGCGTCAGCCGTGGCGTGGCGATCGGGGTGATGGCGCGGAAGGGCACGCCTCAGCGCTTCCAGAACTCGCTCGAGGCGATGCGTGCGCCTTCGGCCATCGCGGCCATCTTCGCCCAAACGACGTCGGGATCGACCGCGGCCTGTCCAACCCAGGTGCCGAAACCGCAGTCGCTGCCGGCGATCACGTTCTCGCGGCCCACGAGCCGGGCGTAGCGGCCGATGCGTTGCGCGATGAGCTCGGGATGCTCGATGAAATTCGACTTCGATTCGATCACCCCCGGGATCAGCAGCTTGCCTTCGGGGAGCTTCACGGTCTCGAACAGCTTCCACTCGTGCGCGTGGCGCGGGTTGGCAGCCTCGAGGGCGATGGCGGAAGGCCGCGCCCGGAACACGATGTCGATCACGTCGGCCAGCGGCACGTCGCAGTGGTGCGGTCCTTCGTAGTTGCCCCAGCAGAGGTGCATCCGAAGCTGCTCGGGCGGGATGTTCGCGACCGCGTGGTTCAGGGCCTCGACGTGCAGCTCCGCCTTCTTGCGCCATTCGGCGAGGCTCAGGTCGGCATGCTGGATGTGGCGTCCCATGCCGAGATCGGGGCAGTCGATCTGCAGGACGAGGCCGGCACTGGCGACCGTCTCGTATTCCGCGCGCATCGCTTCGGCGATCGCGAACAGGTACGCCTCTTCCGTCGGATAGTGCTCGTTGCGGAAGAACAGCGACACCACGCCCGGCGACGCCGCGGTCAGGAACGCGTCCTGCGCGGCTACCGAGGCGAGCGCCGCCTTCAGGTGATCGACGTCGGTCTGCGCCGCCTGCGGATCGCGCACGCGGATCGCAGCGTTGCACGCGGGCGTCTTTCGGCGCGATCGTCCCGGATCGCCGAAGACGCGCTTCTCCAGATTGGGGAAGCCGGCCAGGTCCTGGTAGACGAAGCTGTTGCCGGCGCCACCGAAGCCGTCCAGGCGATCCTTGATGTAGGTCGCATAGCTCGGCTTGCTCATCTCGCCGTCGTTGACGACGTCGATGCCCGCGGCCACCTGCTTCTTCACCACCTCGTCGACGGCCGCGGCCACGCGCTGCGACAGCGCGGCCGCATCGACCGGCACGCCTTCCTCCTTGGCGTACATCATCCGGATCAGGTCACCGGGCCGCGGCAGGCTGCCGGTGTGGGTCGTGAGGAACCGTTCGCTGCTGCGCTTCATGACATTTCCCCTGTGGTTCCTGCGTGCACCGGCTCGCAGCGCACGAGGGTGTTGACCGAGTTCGCGATGAAGCATTCCTCGTGGGCGTCGTGGTGCATGCGGTCGAGCTCTGCGCGCGTCGGGAGGCGTTCCCCCGAGAATCGAACCTCCGGCCGCAGCGTGACCACGGTCATGACCATCTTTCTCGCCGCGTTCCTTTCCAGGACCCCGAGCGCTGCATCGAAATAGCGATCGACACGGAACTTCCGCTTGGCCGCTATCGCAAGGAAGCAGAGCATGTGGCAGCTAGAGAGGGAGGACACGAAGGCTTCCTCCGGATCGACCGCCGTGGCGTCGGACATGGGGACCGGCACCACGTGGGGCGAGGACGAGGCCGGAACCTCGGCGCCGCCATCGAAGCGAAGCACGTGCCTTCGGCTGTAGCGGCCGTCGAGAAAATCCTGGTCGCCACGCAGTCAGAGGACTTCTGCCGAATACTGGGACATGATCTGGTTTCTTGTCGCGTCGAGGCGGGCCTTGCAGCGCCTGGAGAGGCGATACCGTCGACGGTTCAGAGCAATTTTGTCATGAAGACGCTGTTCGGGTCTTCGCCATAGTCGGCGAAGGGCGAACAGTACGCAAAACCGAAGCTTTCATAAAGTCTCCGTGCCGGTTCGAACGCCGCGATCGACCCGGTCTCCAGGCTCAGCCTCTCGTAGGAACGCTTCCGGGCTTCCAGGATGATGTGGTCGAGCAGGGCACTGGCCACGCCCCTCCTGCGATGGACGGCAGACGTTCGCATCGACTTGACCTCACCGTGCCGCGAACCCAGCTCCTTGAGCGCTCCGCAGCCAAGCAACCCCTCGTTTGACCATGCGGTCCAGAAGCTGATCCCGGGCTGGCGCAGGGCCCCGAGGTCCAACGCGTGGACGCTCTCGGGCGGGGAGAGCCGAGCCATGTTGCGCAGGTGCTCTTCGAGCAGGGCGTGAACCTCGGGCCCCGAGAGATCGTCAAGTCGTATTTGGATGCGCTGGTCGCGGGACTCCGTCTTGCGCGCCTGGGTCGTAGGGCGCCGCTCCCGGTGCGACGTCATGTCTTTCGGTCGTGCAGCGCATGTTCGATGCGGCGATCCGGAACCAGCCACAGGAGCGCCACCAGGACGTAGAGGGTTTGAGCCACCCATTTCACCCAGAGCGTGGACGCAATGGCAACCAGGTAGAGCAGGGGCGAGAGCTTGCCTTTCCAGTCCCTGCCGACGGCGGCCCCGAGCAGCGAAGCCGGACCCTCGGAGGCGATCAGCGTCTGCTGCAGCATCCAGTAGGCGATTGCCGCCATCAGCAGAACGACCCCGTAGAGGGCCGAGGGCATCGCGGCAAAGTGGTTCTCGCCCATCCAGCCGGTCGCGAACGGGAACAGCGACAGCCAGAAGAGCAGGTGGAGATTCGCCCAGAGTACGGCACCCGAGACCTTCGTGGACACGTGGAGCATGTGATGGTGATTGTTCCAGTAGATGCCGACGTAGACGAAGCTCAGTACGTAGCTGAGGAAGACCGGTATCAGCGGTCGCAGCGAGTCGACGGCGTCTCCGTGGGGAACCTTCATCTCTAGCACCATGATGGTGATGATGATTGCGATCACCCCATCGCTGAAGGCTTCCAGCCGACCCATGCCCATCACACTCCTTTCGCCGGGAGGGTGGGCGCTAGCGTTTGATCGCCAGGACCAGTACGCCGCCGGCAACCATGGCAATGCCCAACCACTCTCGCGGGGCGGGCCGCTCGCCGAGAAAGACGAACGCGAATATTGCGACCAGCACCAGGCTGAACTTGTCCACAGGCGCCACCTGGGACGCTTCGCCGATCTGGAGCGCGCGAAAGTAGCACAGCCAGGAAGCGCCGGTTGCCAGTGCCGACAGCGACAGGAAGAGCACGGTCTTCCCGGACAGGGCGCGGGGGTCGCTCCACTTGCCTGCATACCAGACGAAGGCCGCCAGCACGAACACGATGATGACGGTGCGGATCAGCGTCGCGAAGTCGGAGTCAACGCCCCGGATGCCGATCTTGGCGAAGATCGCGGTCAGTGCCGCGAAACAGGCGGACAGGGCCGCCCAGAAGAACCAACCGCCTTGCGTCGTCAGCATGGGTTTCGGAACCTCGGTTTTTCCTGGTGTTCGAACAACGTCGGGTTGGCTACTTTCCGCATTTCGCTTCCATCGCGTTGCCTCAGGTCGCAGCCAGGGGCGATGCCGCCTCGTGCAGGAGCCGGATGTCGACGTCCCGCTCGACGTACTTCCACTCCTCCGTCGCACGCAATGCGGCGACCAGTTCATCGAACGCCGGCGCAGCGGCCGGGGTGTAGTCGAACCACGTGATGAAATCGAAGGGCAAGTTCTGCGAGAGATCGCGGCAGTGGTGCAACCTCCTCGCCAGCGCGGGGAAATGCCGAAGTCCGGGCCCGGCGTGGCTCGACTGCTCCTCGAAGACGTCCTGGCCTTGGTCTTGGGTCAACGCCCACCAAGCCGCGTTCTTTCGAATGGGGATCAGGGCCGCGCAGGCGGCTTCCGGGCGTCCGAGGCCATGCTGCCTGGCCGCCATCTGGACCCTGTCCTCGCGAAGGACATACCGTTCGTTGCTCGTGATTCCGCGAAGCATCCACGCTGCGTGCGGATCGGACGGTGCATCCGCCCCGGGCGCGATGGCGAGCCGTTTCGCCGCGGGCAGGGCTTCTCCCGCCACGACGTCCATTGCGGCGACCTGCCATGAACCCGTATCGCCCCCGATGAACGAAAACAATCGTGTCGGCATGTCAGTTCTTCCCTGTGAGCGACGTCGAGGAAGCTGCCCGCGTGCGCCACCGGCGGGGAGCATCGCTCCCGACGAGTCGCAGCGGCCGCCATTTCGGGCCGATCGCGCGCGTCGACGCGCCAGGTTCGCAAGCTACCTCAAGCCAGCGCAATGAGGAAGGGCGAGTGCGCTCGCGGCGCGACGCGCCGGCACGGAGGGGCGGGTCCAGCGGTATTCGACGTCGGGTTCGAGCTCGGGTGCCGGGCAATGCTCGGACGTGGCGAGGACCTCGTCGCGGAAGAACGCCGATGCGGCGTCCAGCGTATGTCTCTGCTGCGCCTCGACGTAGGGATAGCTGATCCGGTTGGTATCGTGCCACCGGCGAACCAGGTGGTCGAAATCCGGACTTGCATAGGGGCGGACCATTTGCGGGCGAGCTCGAACCGGATGCGACGCGGCCGTCAAGGCTGCGATGTCCTGCCTGGCCGTGCGCATCCCGGCTTCCTCGCCATGTTGCTCGTGTTCCTGCGCTCGAGGGTCATGGAGCATTCCCGGGCCAGGGCCGACCCGCGCGCGCAATCGTGCCGCCGATTGGCCCGTCTGCCGAGAGGCGGGATCTCACGGCATTGCGGCTCCGACCGTCTGGCGCACCGGAATGCCCGTTGGATCGAAGTCTTCCAGGCAGAACACGTTGATTCCGAGGTTGTCCGGCGTGACGCGTTTGCGGTGGAACGTATAGATGCCGCAGACCTTGCAGAAGAAGTGCCGCGCCGTCCGCGTGTGGAACTGGTACTCGGTGAGGGCGCCTTCGCCGGCGAGGAGCTTGAACCTGCTTTCGTGCACCTTGACCATCAAAGCGTTCTTCCTGCGGCAGATCGAACAGTCGCAGGTCGTGAGTTCGGGAAAGTCCGTCTCGATCTCGAAGCGCACGGCAGAGCAATGACAGCTGCCGAAGTACCTCCGCATCGGCCGTGGGCTCACCGGCATCTCGGAACCCAGGGCTCAGGCGTCGAGGGCGGTCGAGTCGAATGCCATGCGGCCAACGAAGCGGTAGAGAACGTTGCAGGGTTCATAAAACGGCGCCTCCTTGCGCCGGTGGGTGGACGTTCAGCGGAGTTTCCGGCCCCCGGCCGGGTGAACTGAACCGCTGCACGTACCCCTGCCACCAACCCGTGGTGATCTGTTCCTCCGCGTATCCGTCGCGCGTGTACGAAGCGACAAAGCGGCGCCAGAACGCCTGTGCGGCAAGGTTTCCGGCCATCTGACCAATCTGCCACCGGCCATGATGCGAATCGAGCACGGCGATCGCGGCGGCGCTGCCCACGCCCCGGCGCCGGTATTTCTTCAGGACAAAGAATTGATCCATCCAGAAGTCATCGCCCGGGATGCGTACGCGCCTGTCGACGAGCGCGAAACCCGCGTATTGGCCGGCGACGCGGAAGACGTAGGGCCAGCAGTCCGAACGCTGCCAGTATCGGTCGAGGGCGTGCTTTTCACCTACGC
>JAJXTF010000118.1 GCA_021784125.1 Pseudomonadota bacterium
GGTCGTCTCGTAGGCGTCCATCTCCTCCTTGGCCGAGTCGAGCCCCATGATCATCAGCACCAGGGGCGGCCGCGCGACGTCCCGCGGGCGCCGGAGGATGCCGGCCAGCGACGCGCCCTCGAACGGAATCTCGACGCGCTCGCCCGGCGGCGCCAGGTGCGGGAGTGCGAGCTGCCGGCACAGGATCGCCTTGCGATGGGCGCGGCGCATCGCATCCGCGTCGTGGACGAACAGGAACTTGGCGAAGTGGTAGCACACACCGGCCCGGGTGAGGTGCTCGGCGGCGGTGAGGCCGCGACTCGCTGCCAGCGCTTCGCGTCCGAGCGTCTCGTGTTCGGCGGCGCGCGCCGACCACGCATCGCACCACTGGTCCCAGCGGTCGATGCCGGAGGTGACTTCCTGGAAGTCGCTCATCGTCACGCCGTTCGCGACGAAGCGCGGTCCCCAGTGGGCATTCGCGATCTCGATGCGCCTGTCGCGCGCGGACTGCGTCGGGTCCAACCGGCTCCTCCTTCATGGAAACGTCCCCGCACTCTGCGTTGCGATGGCGCTTCTGCAATCGTTTGCATAGAATAGTCGGAGGTGCCCCGCGTGGCAAGTGTGCGGGCCAGTGCGCGGGCGCCTGCGAAGGGTCGAGCGGATGCCGATGGGGATGCCGAGAAAGCGGATCACGATCGAGGACGTGGCGCGGGCGGCGGGCGTGCACGCCTCCACCGTCTCGCGTGCGCTGAATCCGCAGAGGCAGGCGCTGGTCACCGGCGCCGTGGCGGCGCGTGTCGCGGCCGCCGCGCGCCGGTTGGGCTACAGGCCGGATCCGGTCGCTGCGGGCCTGCGCACCCGGCGATCCTCGACCATCGGCGTGCTGGTCCCCGACATCGCCAACCCCTTGTTCCCGCCGATCCTGCGGGGCATCGAGGCGGCGCTGGGCGACGCCGGCTACACGGCGATCATCGCCAACACCGACAACGATCCGCAGCGCGCCAGCGACGCTCTCGAAAGGCTTGCCGCGCGCCGCGCGGACGGCATCATCCTGGCGACTGCAAGCCGCCGCGATTCGCTGCTCGAGCGCTGTCGCAAGCTCGGACTGCCGGTCGTGCTGGTGAACCGCAGCATCGACGGCGGCAGCGTGTCGGCGGTGGTCACCGACGACGAAGCGGGCGCGGCCCTCGCCGTCCGGCACCTCGCGCTGCTCGGCCATCGTGCGATCGGGCACGTTGCCGGGCCGCGCCGGCTGTCGACCGGGGCGCAGCGCCGCCGCGGTTTCGTCGCGGCGCTGCGGGCGATCGGTGCCGGGACCCAGCCGCCGCCGATCGCGGAAGCGGAAACCTACGAGATCGAAGCCGGTGCGCGCGCTGCCGCGGCGCTGCTCGCGACCAACCCGGGAATCACCGCGATCGTCGCCGCCAACGATCTGCTGGCGCTGGGTTGCTACGACGAGGCGAAGCGCCTGGGGCTCGCCTGTCCGCGCGACATCTCGATCACCGGATTCAACGACATGCCTTTCGCCGACCGCTTCGACCCACCGCTGACGACCGTGCGCATCCCGCATCGCGCCATGGGTGCCGAGGCGGCGCGGCTGCTGCTCGCCGAGATCGAAAATCCGCGCTCGCCCAAGCGCGCGATCGAGCTGCAGCCCGAGCTGGTGGTGCGCGGTTCGACGGCGCGCCCGCGCGCAGGCCCGCCGCCTGCACGCTGACTACGAGCCGAACGCCCTGGCGTGCAGCGCGACGTCGATGTATCTGGAGGGGTCGTCGAGCCGTTTCTGCGGCCGCCCGTACTTGCTGCGCAGCGCGAGCACCGTGCGGATGCCGGCGAGGTCCAGCGCGAGATCGCGGAACAGGCCGCCTTCGGGCGCGAGCAGCCGTGCGCAGGACTCCCGGGCGAGCGCCGGCGTCATGTCGCGGATGTGGGCGACGAGCAACGCTTCGGCGACGGCGCGATTCGCCGGGTCGTAGAGCCAGTCGACCGCCTGGCGGTAGCCGCGCATGTAGCCGATCAGCGCCGCTTCGTTCGTCTGCGCGAAGGCGCGCCGCGCCACGCCGACCGACCCCTGGTAGGGCCCGAGCGATCCGGCCGTCGCGATGATGTGGCAGCCCTGCGCCTGTGCCATGAGCTCGAAAGGCGTGCGCAGCAGGGTGCCGTCGTGCTTGCCGGCAAGGAGGTCCTGGTAGCGCAGCTGCGTGGCGCCGGCTCGCACGTAGCCGACCTCCGATGCGGCGAGACCGTTGCGCTCGACCAGCTCGCGCAGCACGAAGGCGAAGCCCGTCGTCATCGCATCCACCGACAGCGTCTTGCCGCGCAGCGCGTCGAACCCGGTCACCCCGGGGGCCGTCACCACGCTCAGGAACCCGTCGTCTCCGCCCATGAACGCGAAGAGGTCCGCTTCGGCGGCCGTTGCAGCTTCCCCCTGCCCCTCCTGATAGGCGACGATGTTGTCGAAGCCGGCCATCGCGAGGTCATGGCGGTTCTCGAGGAGCCCGGCGACCAGCGCGACCGAGTTGGGGGTGAAGGACAAGGCGACGGCGACGCCATGAGCCGCGAAGAAACCCTGGCGCTGCGCGACCCAGATCGGAAGGTTCCAGCCGCCGTCGAAGGCGATCACGCGCAAGGCTCTAGGGGCGCCGGGCGCGGACAGGGTTGGCTCTGCCATCGGGGAAGGTCTCTGTCGTTTCGGTGAGCGGATCGGGCCCCGAGTATTGGAGCTTCGGTCGCGCCGGTCAACCGCCGGCGCCCCGCGCAGAGGCGCGCAACCCCCGTGCTACCATCGCCCGACTTCGATCGGTCCCCAATGCGCGTCGGTCTTTTCGTCACCTGCCTCGTCGACCTGATGCGGCCGTCGATCGGGTTCGCCGCGCTGCGGCTGCTCGAAGCCGGCGGCGCCGAAGTCTGCGTGCCGGCATCGCAGACCTGCTGCGGCCAGCCGGCCTACAATTCGGGTGACCGCGCCGATACGATTGCGCTCGCGCGCAAGGTCGTCGAGGAGTTCGAGGGCTGCGACTACCTGGTCGCGCCGTCGGGATCCTGCAGCGGCATGATCCGGACGCATTACGCAGAGCTCTTCGCCGACGACCCCGCGTGGTCGGCGCGCGTCGCCGCGCTGGCGGCGAAGACGCACGAGCTCACCGATTTCCTCGTCAATGTGCTGAAGCTCGACCGCGTCCCCGGCCGTTACCAGGGCACGGTCACGTACCACGATGCCTGCGCCGGATTGCGCGAAATGGGCGTCAAGGCGCAACCGCGCGCGTTGCTCGCAAAGGTCGCCGGGCTGCAGCTCACCGAGATGGCGGACGCCGAGGTCTGCTGCGGCTTCGGTGGCACCTTCGCGGTGAAGTTCGGGGAGATCTCGTCGCGCATCGCCGACAACAAGTGCCAGCACATCGTCACCAGCGGCGCGGGTGCGGTCGTGCTCGGCGACCTGGGCTGCATGCTCAACATCGAGGGGCGCCTGCGCCGCCGCGGCGACGCGACGCGCGTGCTGCACGTGGCCGAAGTGCTCGCGGGCGAGCTTCCCTAGGGGGTCCGATGCAGGTCGCGTCGATGCATTTCAGGGAGCGGGCGCACGACAAGCTGCACGATGCGCAGCTGCAGGCGAACCTGCGCATGTTCAAGGACAAGTTCGTGCCGCTGCGGCGCGATTCGCTCGCGGAGCTCGACGATTTCGAGGCGACGCGCGAGGCCGCGCGCGCCATCCGCCAGCGGGCGCTCGACGACCTCGACGTCTGGCTCGAGATCTTCGACGAGAACGCGCGCGCGCGCGGTGCGACGGTGCTCTACGCGCAGACGCCGGCGGAGGTCAACGCGCTGGTCCTCGAGATCGCCCGCCGCCACGACGTGCGGAAGATCATCAAGTCGAAATCGATGGTGTCCGAGGAGTCGGGCCTCGACCACGCCATCGAGGCCGCCGGGCTCACCGTCGTCGAGACGGACCTCGGTGAATACATCCTCCAGATCAACGACTACGAGCCGCCTTCGCACATCGTCGGACCGGCGCTGCACAAGTCGCGCGACGAGGTGGCGGAGATCTTCCACGTCCGCCACGGCACCGCGAAGAAGACGGGCATCGACGAGTTGGTCGGCGAGGGGCGCGAGGTGCTCCGCGACCACTATCTCCGCGCCGACATGGGCATCAGCGGCGGCAATTTCCTGGTCGCCGAGACGGGCTCGGTCGTTCTGGTCACCAACGAGGGCAATGCGACGCTCGCGACGACGCTGCCGCAGGTGCACGTCGCCATCTCGGGCATCGAGAAGATCGTGCCGACGCTCGAGGACGTCGCGACGCTGATGCGCCTGCTGCCGCGCTCTGCGACGGGCCAGTCGATCTCGAACTACGTCGACATCCTGACCGGCATCAAGGGTCCGGGCGAGTTCCACGGCGCCGAGCACATGTATTTCATCGTGGTCGACAGCGGACGCAGCGCGGTGCTCGGCAGCGAGGTGAGCGCCGCGCTGCGGTGCATACGCTGCGGCGCCTGCATGAACCACTGCCCGGTGTACCAGAACATCGGCGGCCACGCCTATGGCTGGGTCTACCCGGGGCCGATCGGGAGCATCCTGACACCGATGTACGTCGGGCTCGAGAACGCGCTCGACCTGCCGCAGGCGTCGACGATGTGCAACCAGTGCGGCGTAGTGTGCCCGGTCAAGATTCCGCTGCCCGACCTGCAGCGAAAGTTGCGCGAGCAGGAGTTCGAGCGCCATCTGCGGCCCTGGTACGAGCGGATGGCGTTGAAGGGCTGGGGCTGGCTCGCGCGCCACCCGGCGCTGTACGCGTTCGCCTCGGGTGTCGGCGTGCGGATGCTGCGCGCGCTCTCCGGCCGGAATGGGATGATCCGCAGGCTGCCTTTCGCAGGCGGCTGGACCGACGAGCGCGACATGCCGGCGCCGGCCGGCCGCACGTTCCGCGAGCTCTACAAGGCGCGGGCGGCGAGGTGACGATCGACGACAACCGGCGCTCGCGCGAAGCGCTGCTGGCGCGCGTACGCACGGCGCTTCGGCGCGACGGCCCGGATGACGCAGCCCGCGCCGCCGGCCGCGCAGCCGCCCAGGCTTACCTCGCCGCGCATCGCAGCGGGCCGCGGCCCGCGCTCTCCGGCGACATCGCCGGGCGATTCCTCCGACGGGCCACCGACATGTCGAGCAGCGTCGAGCGCATCGCCACGTTCGACGAGGCACCGTCGGCGGTCTTGCGCTACCTGAAGACCGTCGATGCCCTTCCCGCTGCCGGCGTGTGCTGGCCGGAATTCGCGGCGCAGGGCTGGGCAGGGGCCGGACTCGACGTCGAATCGCGACCGACGGTCGGCCACGACGCGCTGGGCATCACCGGCTGTTTCTGCGCGATCGCGGAGACCGGCACGCTGGTGCTGGTCTCGGGCGCGCAGACTCCGACGGCGACCTTCCTGCTGCCCGAGACCCACGTCGCGATCGTGCGAACCGACCGGATCGTGCCGGCGATGGAAGACGCGTTTGCGCTCCTGCGCGCGGAGGGCGCGTTGCCGCGCGGCGTCAGCCTGGTGTCGGGACCGTCGCGCACCGGGGACATCGAGCAGACGACCGTGCTCGGTGCGCACGGCCCGCGGCGGCTGCATATTCTGCTCGTCGGTCAGTAGGGGGCGCCGGCCAGACGCTGCGGAACTGCGTCGTAGTACGATCCGACTTCGATCCGACCTGTCACCCCGCAACGGCCGGAGCCGGCGGCCACGAGCTGCCGATCACGAAGGAGTAGCCAGCTTGCCGTCACGCCATCGCCTCGCCGCCGCATTCCTGTTCATCGTCATCGCCGTGGCGGTCTTCCCCGGCACGATCGCGATTGCGCAGGCAGCCGCGCCGTCGGTCGAGGATTTCTTTCGCAAGTCGCAGTTCGGGGGCGCTCAGCTGTCACCCGGCGGGCGCTATCTTGCCGTCATCGCGCCGGTGGGGGAGCACCGCGGCATCGCGGTGATCGACCTCGATCACCGCAGCGACGTGGTGCGCATGAAATCCCCGGGCGATGGCGACGTGCTCGGCATGGCCTGGCAGAACGACCGGCGCCTGGTCGTGCGCATCGGCGACGTGCAGCAGGTCGCCGGCGAGCCGCCGCGGCAGTCGGGACTCGTCGCGGTCAATCGCGACGGCAGCGATTCGCGCATCCTGGCCGGTGGCCTGGGCGTTTTCGTCGACGCTTCCGCCATCGCCCCCAAGGATTTCCATCGCCCCTGGAGCGTGCGGCTGCTGCGGGTGGTCCCCGGCAGCAACGACGTGCTGCTGGCCGCGCGCGAGCGCAACCTGGCGAGCGAGGATCTCTATCGCTACGACACGGTGACCGGAGAAAAGACCTTGCTGTCCTTCGATTCACCCGGCAATGTCAGTCGCTGGGTCGTCGACTTCGACGGCGTTCCGCGCGCCGCCGTTGCGCAGGATGTCGAACACGACCGTTCCGCGTGGTACGTGCGCAAGGACGCCAAGGCGCCGTGGGTCGAGGTCGAGCACTCGAAGCTCGGCCGCCTGGATTCCGAGCCGATGCAGTTCAGCCCCGACGGCAAGATTCTCTACGTTGCCGCTCGCCGGGACGGCGCCGACCGCGCGTCGATCTACGAATACCACGTCGATGCGGGGAGCTTCGGCAAGGCGGTCGTCGACCACCCGGAGCGCGACGTCGATGCGGACAATGCCGGGTTCGTCGCCGACTACAGGTCCCGGAAGCTCCTCGGCCTGCGCTACACCAGCGACCGGTCGTCGGCTGCTTGGTTCGACGCGCAATGGGCCGGCGTCCAGAAAAGCGTGGACGCGGCGTTGCCCGGGATGATCAACGTCATCCAGCGCAGCGACAGCGGCGACCGCTGGATCGTCGTCAGCTATTCCGACCGCGACCCGGGCGACGCTTACCTGCTCGACGGCAAGACGATGCGGATGGAAAAGCTCTTTTCCTACCGCCCGTGGATCGATCCGAAGGCGATGGCACCGACGAAATGGATCCGGTACAAGGCGCGCGACGGGATGACGATCCCGGCGCTGCTGACGGTGCCGCCCGATGCGAACGGCAAGCCGGTGCCGCTGGTCGTCGACATCCACGGCGGCCCGATCGTGCAGGCGGACGAATGGGGATACGATGCGCAGGTCCAGTTCTTCGCGTCGCGCGGCTACGCGGTGCTGCAGCCCCAGTACCGTGGCACCGAGGGCTTCGGCTGGAAGCACGAGGCCTCCGGGTTCCGCCACTGGGGCGACACGATGCAGGACGATCTCGAGGATGGCGTCGTATGGGCGGTGGCGCAGCGCATCGCCGACCCTGCACGCGTCTGCTTCTACGGCGGCAGCTACGGCGGCTATGCGGCGATGTGGGGCGCGATCAAGGACGCGAAGCTGATCAAGTGCGCGGTGTCGCTGGCCGGCGTCACGTCGATCGATTACTTGTTCGACAACGCCCAGACCGACCTGTCTGAACTTGCCGAGTATTCGACGCTGATGGCCTACCAGATCGGCGACCCGACGACCGACCGAGCGCGTTTCAAGCGCGTCAATCCGCTCGACAACGCCGACAAGGTGGGCGTGCCGATCCTGCTCGCTTTCGGCGCGAGCGACCGGCGCGTGCCGCTGGTGCACGGCACCGATTTCCGCGCCGCGCTCGACAGGTACCACAAGCCTTACGAGTGGGTCGTGTATCCCGACGAGGGCCATGGCCTCAGCCGCGACGCCGACCTGTTCGATTTCTTCCACCGCGTCGAGCGCTTCCTCGGGCAACACCTGGGCGGCGGCGCAAATGCCGTTGAGGCACACTGACGCGCTGTGCCGACGGTTCGGAGGGAGGCAGGCGTGGGAATGTTGCGGCGAGGCGTCATCGCACTGGTGCCGGTGGTCGGGCTGGTCGCGCTGCTTGCTTCGGCCGCGCCGGCGGATGCGCAGCAGGCGCGCCTGATCGTGAAGTTCAGGGACGGCGGCGCCAAATCGGCGGCGACCGCCGCCGTGCGAATCGAAAAGCTCGGTGCCTCGACGGGCCTGCCGATGCGCGAGCTGCGAAGCATGGCCCTCGGCGCGCAGGTGGTCACCGTCGACGGCGTCCACGGCGACGCGCAGGCCGAGCGCATCGCCGGGGAGATCGCGAGGAATCCCGACGTCGAATTCGCGCAGGTCGACCATCTGCGCCACCCGTTGGCAAACTACCCGGTCAACGATGAATTCATCGGCGCGCAAACCTACCTCGTCGACAGCCCGACCGCGATCAATGCCTTCGACGCGTGGACGGTCACGCAAGGCTCGCCTTCGGTGACGGTCGCGGTCATCGACACCGGCTACCTGCCCCATGCCGGGATGACGGGGCGATTCCTTCCCGGCTACGACATGATCTCCGATCCCGACGTCGCCAACGACGGCGACGGGCGCGACCCCGACGCGACCGATCCCGGCGACTGGCTGAGCGCCGCGATGCAGACCGGAACCTTCGCAAAGTGCGACGTGCGCAACAGCTCGTGGCACGGCACCGGGGTTGCGAGCGTCATCGCGGCCAACACCAACGACGGGCTCTGGACCGCGGGCATCGACTGGAACGCGAAGATCCTGCCGGTGCGCGTGCTGGGCCGTTGCGGGGGCTACGACTCGGACATCGTCGACGCCATCGCCTGGGCCGCCGGGCTGCCGGTGCCGGGCGTGCCGGCGAACCCGACGCCGGCGGACGTCATCAATCTGAGCCTCGGCGGCAAGGGGAGCTGCAATCCGGTCTATCCACCCGTCATCGGCGCGGCCTATGCGCACGGGGTCACGCGCGCGATCGTCGTGGCGGCAGGCAACGACAGCGCCGACGTCGCCAACGATACGCCGGCGAGTTGCCCGGGTGTCATCGCCGTCGCGTCGACGACGCCGACCGGGACCCTTGCCTCCTACAGCAACTTCGGCGCGGGAATCACGCTGTCCGCCCCGGGCGGCGTCTTCCATTTCCTCCGCCAGCGCGACGCCATCCTGGTGCTGTCGAACAAGGGCGCCACCGTGCCGGCCGCAGACAGCTTCGCTTTCGACGGCGGCACCAGCCTCGCGGCCCCGATGGTCTCGGGCACGGTCTCGCTGATGCTCGCCGAGAATCCCGCGCTCACCCCGGGCCAGGTCGTCTCGATCCTGACATCGACCGCATCGCCCTTTCTCGCGACCTCGGATTGCACGACGACCACCTGCGGTGCGGGCATCGTCGATGCGGGCGCCGCGGTGCGCGCGGCCGGTGCGACTTCGCCGGCACCGCCGAACTACCAGGGCCTGTGGTGGGCGGCACCGGCAGGGTCGGAGGCGGGGTGGGGGATCAACTTCGCGCACCAGGGGGACGTGATCTTCGCGACGTGGTTCACCTACGACACGACCGGCAAGGCGTG
>JAJXTF010000119.1 GCA_021784125.1 Pseudomonadota bacterium
GACCTGGGAGCACGAGGGCCGGGCCGATGCGCGCACGGTGTCGGCGTCGTCGGTATCGCTCGGTGGCACGTACTCGATGCCCGTGCTCGCGCCGGACGACAACTACATGCGCTACGAGCTGGGTGCGAGCACCGACTTCGGGAAGCTCACCGGCTACCTGACCGGATCGGCGACCTCGGGGCGGAGCAACGGCAACGGCTACACGATCACCGCGGGATTGCGCGTTCCGCTCTAGCCGCAGGTCCGCCGGATCGCGGCGAACCCTCAGCCGGGGCGGCGCGGCTTGACCTTCACTCGGGCGAGCGCCCGGTCGTAGATCGGTCGCGGCAGGACGCGCAGCACCCGGCCGACCAGGGCCATCTGCCACGGAAGCACGTAGAAACGCCTGCGCCGCGCGATCGCGTCGGCAATCCTGCGCGCCGCGGCGTCGGGTCGCATCAGGAACGGCATCCGGTAGGGATTGCCCTCGGTCATCGGCGTCGCGATATAGCCAGGGCACACGGTGACCACCGCGATGCCGCTGCCAGAGAGCTCGACGCGCAGGCTTTCCAGGTAGGCGATCGCCGCGGCCTTGGACGCGCTGTAGGCGCCGGAACCCGGGATGCCGCGAAAGCCCGCGATGCTCGCAATGCCGACGAGTGTGCCGTGGCGCGCCTTGCGCATCGCTGCGATGAACGGCTGGAACGCGTGGACGATGCCGAGGACGTTGGTGTCGAGGACCTCGGCGAATGCCGGCATGTCCTCGGCGAAATCCGTGACGGTTCCGCGCGACACTCCGGCGTTCGCGATCACGACGTCGGGCGTGCCGAAACGCTGCAGGAAATCGGCGCCGGCACGCGCGAGCGCCGCTGCGTCGCGGACGTCCCCGGCGTAGACGGCGACCTGCGCCGGCGCCGCGGCGGCCGCGATGCGGTCGAGCTCCGCCTCGCGGCGGGCAAACAGTCCGAGGTTCGCACCGGACGCGGCGTAGTGCCGCGCCAGCGCCTCGCCGATTCCCGACGAAGCGCCGGTGAGGAAGACGTTCAAGGCGCGGCGATGCGCGCGACTCAGCCCTTCGGGCGCTCGGCGCGGGCCTTGGCGACCAGCTCGTCGATCGCCCCGGGCAGCGCGGCGTGCGTGCCGACCATCGCCGACGACGTCATGTACTTGCCGTCGACGATCACCGTGGGCACCGAGTCGATCGCGTAGTCCTTGCCGAGCTGCAGCGCGCGCTTCACCTTGCCGTCGACGGCGAACGAACTGAAGACCGCCTCGACCTTCTTGCGGTCGAGTCCCTTGGACGCCGCCCAGTCGAAGAACTTCTTGTCGTCCCACATCGCGATGCCGTCGCCGTGGATCGCCTTGAAGACCTCCGGCGACATCTTCGCCTCGTCACCCAGCGCGTCGAGGGTGTAGTAGATCCGCGCGAGGTGCGCCCACTGCTCGTGGAACAGCACCGGCACGCGACGGAAAGCGACGTCGGGCGCCAGCTTGGCGCGCCAGGCATCGAGGAAAGGCTCGAGCGACGCGCAATGCGGGCAGCCGTAGGAGAAGAACTCGATGACCTCGATCTTCTTGCCCGTCTCGACGGGCTGGGGGTTGGCCAGCCGCCGGTAATTCTTCCCCTCGACCAGCGGCGCGGCAATGCTGCCGCCGGCGAAGGTCGATGCAGCAACCGCTGCCATCGTCGCCAGGGCGACGCGGCGGGACATACGCATTCCAGTGACGCTCATTTTCACTCCCAGAGTGACAGGTTCAACGCATCGGTCGCGCGTTTCGATGACGGCGCGGCACCGACGGCCACCGAGTGGGACGGGTCGGACCCGCTCAAGTTCCCGCCGGCAGTCGGCTTTAGGGTCAAGGCCTGACGACCGCGACGTCGAAGCCGCGCTTCGACAGCTCGGATTTCATCCGGCCGAGCTCGTCGAGGTTGTCGTAGGGGCCCAGCCTGACACGATAGCGGATGCTCTTGTCCGGAAGCATTCCCTGCTGCACGGTCGCCTCGAGGCCCGCGAACGCGAGTCGGGCCTTCAGGTTCTCCGCGTCCGACTCGCCGGTGAACGATCCGGCCTGCAGCCAGTACCTGTGGCCCGGCTGCGGCGCGGCGGCACCGCGATCGACCGATGCGACGCGTGTCGGCGGATGCGCAGCCCCCGCCGCCGGCGGGGCCGCCGCTGCGGGGGCACTCCCCTTCGTCGCGCCGTCGCGCAGCGGCGCTGCGTCGGGGACCTGGCCTGTCGAACGGGCACGGGCCTGGAGGGCGACGCTGCGGTCGCCGCGGTCGGCGCTGCGCGCATCGGGCTGCAGCTTCGGCTCCTCGACGCCGGGAAGGATCTTGTAGAAGTCGAACCGCGGCTTGCCGGCATCGCCGCCCTTCGCAACGGCCGCCGCATCCGGCGCGGCCGGCTGCTCGCTGCTCGACAGCGACGGCGGCCGGATTGCCGGGTTGTTCTTCATCAGCCAGTAGGCGACCCCGGCGGCCAGGCCGAGCCCGACGACGATGCCGATGAACACGCCAAGAAGCGTGCCTCCGACGGCGGAGCTGCGACGGGACGGATGCTGCGTGGAGGATCGACGCGATGCGGAGGGTGCGGTCATCGGGGGCGGACGGAAACTCGCGGTCGGCGAACGTTGGTTGCGGCGCGCATCACATCTTATCGGGCGCGTCGATGCCGATGATCGACAGGCCGTTGGCGAGCACCTGGCCCACGGCGACGGCCAGCGCGAGGCGCGCATCCCGCAGCTTCGGATCCTCGACCAGGAAGCGCTCGGCATTATAGTAACCGTGGAATTCCTGCGCCAAATCCTTCAGGTAGAAGGTGAGCTGGTGCGGGGCGAATTCCGCGGCGGCGGCCGCGAGCTCGTCGGGAAAATCGGCGATCCTGCGCAGCAGCGGAACCTCCCAGGCGCTGGTCAGCGGCGAAAGATCGACGTCGCGGAAGCGCGCGACCGCTTCCTCGCGGGCGATTCCCGCCTGCCGCAGCACCGACGCGACGCGCGCGTGCGCATACTGCACGTAGTAGACGGGGTTCTCCTCGGATTGCGAACGCGCGAGATCGATGTCGAACACGAACTCGGAGTCGGCCTTGCGCGACACGAGGAAGAAGCGAACGGCGTCGCGGCCGACCTCGTCGATCAGGTCGCGCAGCGTCACGTAGCTGCCCGCGCGCTTGCTGATCTTCACCTCCTGCCCGCCGCGCATGACGGTGACCATCTTGTGCAGGACGTAATCGGGATAACCGGGCGGGATGCCCATCCCGATCGCCTGCAGCCCGGCGCGCACGCGCGCGACCGTGCCGTGGTGGTCCGAACCCTGGACGTTGAGCGCGCGCAGGAAACCGCGCTCGAACTTGGTCACGTGGTAGGCGACGTCGGGGACGAAATAGGTGTAGCCGCCGTCCGACTTGCGCATGACGCGATCCTTGTCGTCGCCGAAGTCCGTCGTGCGCAGCCACAGCGCGCCTTCCTGCTCGTAGGTCCGCCCCGATTCGACGAGCTTTGCGACGGTCGCGTCGACGCGCCCGTCGGTGTACAGCGAGCTCTCGAGGCAGTAGTTGTCGAAGCCGACGCCGAAGGCGCGCAGGTCGCGGTCCTGCTCCTTGCGCAATTCGGCCACCGCATAGCGGCGGATCGACTCGATGTCCGACAGGTCGTGCCCGATCTCGTCGAGGTAGCGCTGCGCGAGCTCGCGCACGTATTCGCCGCGGTAGCCGTCCTCGGGAAACTCGCCCGATTCGCCGAGCAGCTCCTTCGCGCGGGCGCGCACCGACACCGCCAGGTTGTGGATCTGCTGCCCGGCATCGTTGTAATAGAACTCGCGCGTGACCTCGCAGCCCTGCCACTCGAGCAGCGTCGAGATCGCATCGCCCAGCGCGCCCTGCCGCCCGTGGCCCACGTGGAGCGGCCCGGTCGGATTGGCGGAGACGAATTCGACGACGATGCGCTCGCGCTCGCGCGATCTGCTGCGACCGTAGTCCCCCGCCGCGGCGAGGACCTGGGCGACGACCTGCTGCCTCGCGGCGGGTTTCAGCTGCAGGTTGATGAAGCCGGGGCCCGCGACCTCGGGGGTCTCGATCAGCCCGGCGAGCGCCTGCGCCAGCGCCGATGCGATCGTCTGCGCGAGCTCCCGCGGATTGCGGCGCGCGGGCTTGGCGAGGATCAGCGCGACATTCGTCGCGTAATCGCCGTGGGAACGGTCCCGCGGACGCTCGATCGCGACCGGCACCGCGGCCGCGTCGGGTGCCAGCTCGTGCACGATGCGCAAGACGGCCTGCGCGATTCGCTGCCTGGGATTGGCGCTCGCGGGCGCGTCGGCACGGGACGGGGGCATAAGCGTGGAATTATGTCAGAACCGCAGCGTGCGACGCGCCCCGCCGGCTCAGAACGCCACCGGGTCGACGTCGATGCTCCAGCGCAGCTTCGTCCCGGCGCTGGCGGCGAGATCCTCGCGCCAGCGCGCAAGGAACGCCTGAAGGGCCGAGCGCTGCATGGACTGGACGAGCACCTGTCCGCGCTCGAAGCCCGCCTTGCGCGCCATCGCCGCAGGCACCGGCGGAAAGATCTCGACACCGGCTGCATCGCCGGCCAGCGCCTGCGCCCGCGCGACTGCGCTCGCGAGGAATCGATCGACGTCCTCGCGCGAGTGCGCTTCCGCGGCGAGCAGCGCGACGCGCGTGACCGGCGGCAACTGCGCGGCCTCGCGCTCGGCGAGGAGCTCGTCGGCGAAACCGCCGTAGTCCTGCGTCGCGAGCGCGCGATAGACCGGATGGTCGGGGAAGTCGGTCTGCACGATCACCTGGCCGGGCAGGTCGGCGCGGCCGGCGCGACCGGCGACCTGCATCAGCAGTGCGACGAGCCGCTCCGTCGCGCGGAAATCGGCGCTGTAGAGCGCGTTGTCGGCCCCCAGGACGCCGACCAGGGTGAGCCGCGGGAAATCGTGACCCTTGGCGAGCATCTGCGTCCCGACCAGGATGTCGACCTCGAGATCCTCGATCTGCTGCCGGACCTTGGCGAAGGCGCCGCGCCTGGCCGTCGTGTCGCGATCGACGCGCGCGACGCGCGCCTGCGGGAACCTGGCGCGTATCGCCTGCTCGAGGCGCTGCGTGCCGAAACCCAGCGGCGTCAGGTCGACGTTGCCGCATTGCGGGCAGGCGCGCGGCAGGCGCTCCACGTGCGCGCAGTGATGGCAACGCAGCCGATCCGGTCCGTGATGGACGACCAGCCGTGCAGCGCAGCGCGGACATTCGGATTCCCAGGTGCAGGACGCGCACTTGAGCGACGGCGCATAGCCGCGGCGGTTGACGAACAGCAGCGACTGCTCGCCGCGCGCGAGCCGCTGCGCGAGCGCGTCCAGCAGCGGCGTCGAGATTCCGTCCTGCGCCCGCGACCCCCGCACGGGGACGAAGCCGATCGCCGGCGGCTGCGCGCGCGGATCGGCGCGCAGCGGCAGCTCGAGCGTTCGATAGCGTCCCGCCCGCGCGCCCGCCCAGGTCTCGAGCGACGGCGTCGCGCTGCCGAGGACCACCGGCACGCCGCGCCTTTGCGCGCGCAGGATCGCCAGGTCGCGGGCGTGGTAGCGGACCCCCTCCTGCTGCTTGAACGAATCGTCGTGCTCCTCGTCCACCACGACCAGCGCGAGACCGGGCAGCGGGGTGAACACGGCGAGTCGCGTCCCCACCACGATCTGCGCGACGCCGCTCGCTGCGGCATCCCAGTTCGCGCGGCGAGCGCCGGCCGCGAGGGCGCTGTGCAGCGTCACCGCCTGCGCCCCGGGCAATGCGATACGGATGCGCTGCTCGAATTGCGGCGTCAGGTTGATCTCCGGCATCAGCATCAGCACCTGCCCGCCGCGGGCCACGGCTTCCTTCGCGGCCGCGAGGTAGACCTCGGTCTTGCCGCTGCCGGTGACGCCGCGCAGCATGAACGCGCCGAAGCTCCCGAGCGCGCCGGCGATCTCCCCGGCCGCCGACGCCTGTGCAGGGTTGAGCGCAACTGCGGCACGCGCGTCGGGCGCGGCATCGGCAGCCGCCCTGCGACGCAGCGACCGCGCCTTGGCCGCCGGCGGCACCGCGAGTTCGAGCGCAAGCCCGGGCGCAGCCTGGTAGTAGCGTCCGGCGAACTCGGCGAGATCGAGGATCTCCTCGGCGATCGGCGGGCCCTCGACGACCTCGTCGATCGGCTGCAGGCGGTCGGTGACCAGGGAGGTGGCGTCGACGCCGACGATGACGCCGACGCTGCTCCGGTGTCCGAGGCGCACGCGCACGACCGAACCGCGTCGCACGTCCAGTCCGTCGGGAATCCAGTAATCGAATGCGTGCGGGACGGCAACAGGAAGCGCGATGCGGGCAACGGCCATGGCGTCTTCGGTCCGGAAGCCGCGCAGGCTCAGGCAGCAGCCGCCGCCGCGGGCATCCCGCCGGTGGCTGCAACCGACCCTGCCCCGTCGCGCGTCGCGCCGACCCGCAAGCAAGCAAAGCTCAGATCCGACGTCAGCATAGTTGCGCAGCCCATTGATTCAGGACGAATCTTGGAAAACCGGTCGATTTCCCGTGTGGATAACTTTGTGCGTAAGTCATCCGGCCGGAGGACCCAGCTGCGCCCCCGAGCGTGGCGTGAATGTTGCATTGCTGCGACGACGTGAAAATTGCGTCCTGTATTCAGGGGCTTACAACTTGCGTTTCGCGCAAAATTCGTCACATCCACGGATGTAGGACATTTGGCCCATTCTTGTGCATAACTGGGCTTGCAACCTCGACTTCGAGCCGTTTGTCAATCCCCGCGGATGCAAGGCCCGGCGCGGCTTTCCGCCGACCGCCCCGGGAATCCCGCGTCAGGTCGCAGGCTTGCGCGAATGGGCGTGCACGGCTGCCACCAGCGCTGCGACGTTCTCGGGAGGCGTCGCCGGAACGATGCCGTGGCCGAGGTTGAACACGTAGCCGGGTTCGGACCCGGCCGCCTGCAGCAGGTCGACGACCGCGGACTCGACGGTTCGAGGGTCGGTCAGCAGCGCCAGCGGATCGAGATTCCCCTGCACCGCGATCTTCGCGCCATGGCGCCGGCGCGCATCTCCCAGATCTGTCGTCCAGTCGAGCCCCATGCAGCTCGCCCCCGATTCGGCGATCGACGCGAGCGAACCCGGGCGCCCCTTGGTGAACAGGATCGTGGGCACGCCCTGCGGCAAACGGCGCAGCACCGAGCGCATCGGCCCGAGCGAGTGGCGCTGGTAGGCGGCTTCGCTCAGGATGCCGCCCCAGGTGTCGAACAGCATCAGGACGTCGGCGCCCGCGCGCGCCTGCTCCTGCAGGTAGCCGGCAACCGCCTCTGCGTTCACCGCGACGATGCGGTCGAGCAGGTCGGGGCGCGCGAACGCCATCTTGCGCACGGTCGCGAAATCGCCGCTCGCGCCGCCCTCGATCATGTAGCAGGCCAGCGTGAACGGGCTGCCGGCGAAACCGATCAGCGGCACGCGTCCGGCCAGCGCCCGCTTGATCTGCCCGACCGCATCGAAGACGTAGGAGAGCTTCGCGAGGTCGGGGGCCGCGAGCGCCGCGATCGATGCCTCGTCGGCGACGGCACGGGCGAAGCGCGGACCTTCGCCCTCGGCGAAGGACAGGCCCAGTCCCATCGCGTCGGGGATGGTCAGGATGTCCGAGAACAGGATCGCCGCGTCCAGCGGAAACCGCGCCAGCGGCTGCAGCGTCACCTCGGTGGCGAGCGCGGGCGAGGTCGCGAGCGCCATGAAGCTGCCCGCGCGCGCGCGGAGCGCGGCGTATTCGGGAAGATAGCGACCGGCCTGGCGCATCAGCCAGACCGGGACGTGGCCGGTGGGCTCGCGCCGCAGGGCGCGCAGCAGGGTGTCGTTCGCCAATGCCATGCGTCAGGCCGCGAGCAGCGGACGGCCGCTGATCCGTTCGAGGATCGCGAGCGGCGACGACCGCGGCTCGTAGAGCGCATCGGGCGGGAGCTGCACTGTCTGTTCGAGCATGTACTGTCCCGCCGCTGCGGCGTGCATCACCTGGTCGGAATAGCATATCCACGTCGTGCCCGGCGCGAAGCGGACCTCGCGTTGCGGCGAGTTGCGCTGGTAATCGAGGTCGCTCTTGGCGCAGTCGTGCAGGCCCAGCATCATGTGATCATATTCGCTGCGCCGGCCCCGCGTGACGTGGAGTGCCGACAGGCACGCGGCCTCGCCCGGGATCATCGGGCGCAGCTTAGGCAGCAGACGCCGCGCCATCGCCTCGAACGGCTCGCCGACGCGCCAGACGCGATCCTGGCCGAAGGGATTGACGTTGCAGAACACGCGCAGGATCCGCTGGCCGCACATCGGACGCGACGGAAAGGCATCGACGTGCAGCCGCGTGTCGTCCTTGCGCCAGGACAGCGCGCGGCCCGCAGCGCCGTGCGGACGGTAGCTGGTGCGCGCGCGCGCGAGCCAGGGCGCGTAGCGGGGAAGCAGCGCGGTGACGAGCGCGGTCGCATCGGCCGCGAAGCGCCCGATCATCCGTGCGAGCGCGGCCAGGTCTTGCGCCGGACCGGTCGCACCCCGGATCGACGCGCCGTCGAAGCTGATGTTCTTGGCCTTGCCGTCGGACCAGCGGACGTTCAGGAAGCGCGCCTCATCGGGCTCGAACCGGAAGGCCAGGCGCGGCAGCACGAGCACGGCGCCGGCCTCGAGCTCGCGCGCATGGCGCTCGGTGTCGGCCGGCCGGATCTGCGGGCGCCAGTCCTCGACGTCGATCGTGACGATCGGCGTGACCGTCGGTGCGGGCGTGTCCACGACGGCGCAAACGCTCAGCGGGGAAGCTCCGACGCACCCATCAGGAACGCATCCACGGCATGCGCGCATTGGCGGCCCTCGCGGATCGCCCACACGACCAGCGACTGGCCGCGGCGCATGTCGCCTGCGGCGAAGACCTTGGCGACGCTGGTGCGATAGTCGTCGGTATCCGCCTTCACGTTGCTGCGTGCATCCCGCTCGACCCCGAACTGCTCGAGCAGGCCGGTGTCGCCCGGACCGGTGAAACCCATCGCGAGCAGCACCAGGTCAGCCTTGAGGGCGTACTCGGTCCCCGGGACCTCGACCAGGCGCATCGCGCCACTGCCGTCGCGCTGCGATTCGACCCGTGCGGCGACGAGCTCGCGCACGCGACCGTCGGTCCCCTCGAAGCGCTTGGTCGACACCGACCAGTCGCGGTCGCAGCCTTCCTCGTGCGACGACGACGTGCGCAGCTTGAGCGGCCAGTACGGCCACACCAGCGGCTTGTTCTCCGCGGCCGGGGGCTGGGGCAGCAGCTCGAACTGGGTGACCGACGCCGCGCCCTGGCGGTTCGACGTGCCGATC
>JAJXTF010000120.1 GCA_021784125.1 Pseudomonadota bacterium
TCGGATCGCGGCGCGCCGACTGGCACAGCGTGCACAGCCGCCCTTCGGTGAAGGTGTTGCAGCGCTCGCAGTGCAGGACCGAGCGCGTCGCTGCGGTCAGGGCATGGGCGAGCCGCTGCCCGCCGTCACGGTCGTGCTGCAGCAGGTGAAGTGCCATGCGCTGCGCGGCTTTCGGACCCACACCCGGCAGGCAGCGCAGTGCCGCTGCGAGCTCGTCGAGGCTCGACAGGGCTTCGCGCGGGGCAGACGCGCGGACGCCCGCCTCACGCGCGTCGCGCGCTGCCGTGTCACGCGCGGTCATGGATGCCTCGTCTGCGTTCAGAACGGAAGCTTGAAGCCGGGCGGCATCGGCATGCCCGCCGTCAGGCCGCCCATCTTCTCCTGCGTCATCGCCTCGGCGCGCCGCACCGCGTCGTTGAACGCGGCGGCGATCAGGTCCTCGAGCATGTCGCGATCCTCGCCCATCAGCGAAGGATCGATCGACACCTTCTTGACGTCGTGACGGCAGGTCATCACGACCTTGACGAGGCCTGCGCCCGCCTGTCCCTCGACCTCTGTGCGCGCCAGCTCTTCCTGCGCGCGCTGCATGTTTTCCTGCATCTGCTGCGCCTGCTTCATCAGCCCGGCGAGCTGGTTCTTCATCATGGGCGTTCCTGGTTGCTCGGAGGTGGATTCGACGGAGTCTGCGACATCCGCTCGATGGTCTCGGGCTTCACCGTCGCGTCGAAGCGGGCGACGAGGTCGCGCACGAAAGGCTCGCTGCGAAACGTCGCCTCGCCCTGCGCCTTCGCCTGCTCGCGCTCGCGTCGCTCGCGGGCGGCGAGCGACCCTTCGCCTGCCTCGCCGATCTCGAATGCCAGGAGCAGCTTGCGTCCGGTCGCCGCCTCGAGTGCAGCCCTCAGCTTGTCGGCATAGGTCCTGTCGGCGAGGTGCTTGTGCGCAGCCGGGATCGCGAGCGACAGCGCGTTGCCCCGGACCGACTTGAGCTCCGATTGCGCCGCGAGCTGCGCAGCCATGCCGACGAGCTTGAGGCCGGCGACGAATCCAGGCCATTGTTCCGGGGATTCCGGCAGCGGCTCGCGAGGGCGGCCCGCGGCCGACTCGAGGGAAGGCCCCGCCGACGCTGCCGCGGGCACGGATGCCGGCGCCGTCGGTGCTGCCGCGGATGACGCAGGGATCCGTTCCACTGCCGCAGGCCGCGGCTTGCGCGACGGCGGTGACGCGGACCCGACAGCCGCCACGGGCGGCCGCCCGGCAGCGACCGCCGACCCGGGCACCGCGGTCGTACCGGCCATTGCCGGCTCGAACGCCAGCAGCCGCAGCAGGGTCATCGAAAAGCCCGTCGCCTCGTCGGGGGCGAGCGCAAGGTCGGCGCGCCCCTGGGCGCAGATCTGGTAGGCCAGTTGCACGTCTTCGGCCGACATCCGCGACGCGTAGCCGGCAATCCGCTCGGCATCGTCGCCCGCCGATGCCCCGGGGACGGCCTGCGCGACGGCGATCCGGTGGAACAGCGCCGCCAGCTCGTCCAGCGCCGAGGCGAACGCCTGTCCGCTCTCGGCGAGCGCGTCGCTTTGCGCCAGCAATGCCGGCCCGTCGCCGGCGAGCAGCGCGTCGGCGATCCGGTACACGTAGCCGCGATCGACGACGCCGAGCATCGCCCGCACTACGCCTTCCCGCACCTCGCCGCTGCCGAAGGCGATCGCCTGGTCGAGCAGCGACAAGGCATCGCGCAACGACCCGCCCGCCGCCGCGGCGATCTGCGCCAGCGCGTCGGGATCGAAAGCGACCGCCTCGGCCTCGAGGATGAAGGCGAGGCGGGCCGCGATCGAGGCGCGCGGCAGGGGCTTGAGGTTGAACTGCAGGCAGCGCGACAGCACCGTGACCGGGATCTTCTGCGGGTCGGTCGTGGCGAGCACGAACTTGACGTGATCGGGCGGCTCCTCGAGGGTCTTCAGCATCGAGTTGAACGCGCCTTTCGACAGCATGTGAACTTCGTCGATCAGGTAGACCTTGTAGCGGCCGAGCGTCGGGGCGTAGCGCGCGTTGTCGAGGATCTCGCGCATGTTGTCGACGCCGGTGTTGGAGGCCGCGTCGAGCTCCAGCAGGTCGACGAACCGCCCGGCGTCGATGTCACGGCAGGTGCCGCAGACCCCGCAGGGTGTCGCCGTGACGCCGGTTTCGCAGTTGAGGCTCTTGGCGAGGATGCGTGCGATCGTCGTCTTGCCGACGCCGCGCGTCCCGGTCAGCAGGTAGGCGTGATGCAGGCGTCCGCGGGTCAGCGCATTGGAGAGCGCCGTGACGACGTGCTCCTGTCCGACGAGCTCGCCGAAACTCCGAGGCCGCCATTTGCGCGCCAGAACCTGATAACTCATCGGCTGCAAGCTCAGGTCGGACCGGAGCGTCAAAAGGGGTGGCGAGCCGTTCCCCCGGCACTTGCAGAGAATCGCTGTGGCTGCTTCCTTCCGGACCTGACCAGATTCACGACCATGCAATGCGGGGCGACCCGCCGTTGATCGGGCGCCAGTGGCGCGAGTGCGGATTATAGCCCGGAATCGTCCCGCGTCGCGCCCGCTGGCGCGGTCCCCTGGAAATGGTGTATGATGTTGCGTCGCACAAACGACGCGATGGCGCGTCTGCGACCTACAGATCCGGAGCAATCGCGCAGCCCACGGCAAGGCTGCGCTCAATGTACGGCGGCATAAAGATCGCCGCAAACCATCAGGGACGTATCCGGCAACGGATGCGTTGAAGGTGTCATGCGCGATCGAGCGTCTGTCCATTGTCCGTGGTACCTGCGCCTGGGAAGCGCACTCGCCGTCACGGCGAGCGTGCTCCTGCTTTCGGGCTGCGAGCAGCCCCCCGCCGCCCCGCCCGGGCAGGCGAGCCTCGACGTCGTCGTGCGTCCCGGCCCGACGACCTGGTTCACCGCCGCGAATGGTCACGCCAGCGGCCTGGACCACGACCTCCTGACCCGATTCGCCCGCGAACGCGGTCTCGCGCTCAAGGTGGTGTTCGCCGACGACACCGCGTCCCTGATGGACAGCGTGGCCAACGGCGACGCCCAGGTGGCCGCGGGCGGACTGTTCGGTCGCGATCGGCAGCAAGTCCGCGTCGCGCGGGCCGCCGATGCCCCGACCGGGCCGCCTTCCGTGAACTGGACCACCGGCTACGACTCCGCCGAGCCGGTCCTCGTCTACAACGTCGACGGCTACAAGCCCAGGCGCTGGGACGACCTCAAGGCCGCGACCGTCGCTTATCCCGCGCACACCGGACTCGACGCGGCTCTCGCCGCGGCGCGGCAGGCGCACCCGGGCATCGACTTCCAGCCCGTCGACGTCACGTCTTCCGACGCGCTGATCGCCCAGGTGTCCGAAGGCACGCTCGCCTACGCGGTCGTTCCCTCGAGCGACGCTTCGGCGGCGCGCAACATCCACCTCGACTTCGACGTCGCGTTCGCCGCCGGTCCGCGGCGCGATTTCGCCTGGGCCGTCGCGCCGGGCGAGCGCGCGCTGCGCGCGGCGCTCGACGCATTCATCGCGCGGCTGCGCAAGGACGGGACGCTCGCAAGGCTCGCCGAGCGATACCAGGCGGCGCCCGACCAGGTCGAGCGCGTCGACGCCGGGGTGTTCCAGGACCGCATTCGCCAGATGCTGCCGCAATGGCGCAGGACCTTCGTCGAGGCGCAGGCCAAGAGCGGCGTCGAGTGGCGCCTGCTGGCGGCGGTTGCCTACCAGGAGTCGCAATGGGATCCCCTCGCGACCAGCGAAACCGGGGTGCGCGGCCTGATGCAGCTGACCGAGGACACCGCGCGCACGCTGGGCGTCGCCGACCGCCTGGATCCGCGGACCTCGGCGATCGGTGCCGCGCGCTACATCGCCGGCCTGAAGGCCAAGCTTCCCGCCCGCATTGCCGAGCCGGATCGCACCTGGCTCGCACTTGCCGCCTTCAACATCGGCATCGGGCACCTCGAGGATGCGCGCATCCTCGCGCAGCGGTACAAGCTGAATCCAGACCTGTGGAGCGACGTGCGCAAGATGCTGCCGCTGCTCGCCGACCCGAAGTACTACATCGCCGCGAAGAACGGCTACGCCCGCGGCGGCATGCCGGTCGCGTTCGTCGGGCGCGTCCGCGGCTACTACGACATCCTGCTGCGCACCCAGTCGGCACAGCCGCCGCTGCTGCAGGCAAGCCTTGCACTGCACTGACCCGGTACGACCGCAGCAAGGCGCCGCCCCCCGTTCCGGCCAACTGGTTCCCGGTCGGTTGCCGATGCGCCGGCTGCTCGCCGGCCTGCTGCTCGCCACGGCCCTTGCGAGCGCCCACGCGCAGGACGCCGCGAAGCATCGCGTCTACCTCGAGCAGATGACGACCACCGAGGTGCAGGCCGCGGTCGCGGCCGGAACGACGACCATCATCATTCCGATCGGCGGAACCGAGCAGAGCGGACCGCAGATGGTCCTGGGCAAGCACGACGTCCGCGTCGGGATCCTCGCCGGCAGGATCGCCACCGCGCTGGGCAATGCGCTGGTCGCGCCGGTCATCGCCTACGTTCCCGAGGGCCGCGTCGATCCGCCGTCGGCGCACATGCGCTTCGCGGGAACGATCAGCATTCCCGTCGACGCGTTCGAGAAGACGCTGGAAGGCGCGGCGCGGAGCTTCGCCGCGCACGGCTTCCGCGACGTCGTCTTCATCGGCGACCACGGCGGATACCAGCGCAGCGAGGAGGCGGTCGCCACGCGGCTGAATCGCGAATGGGCGCGCCGGACGGTACGCGCCCACGCGATCCTCGAGTATTACCGCGTCACGGAGACCGACTATGTCCGTGCACTCGAAGCGCGCGGCCTGAGCAAGGCCGAGATCGGCACCCATGCCGGCGTCGCGGACACGTCGCTGTCGCTCGCGCTCGATCCACGGCTGGTGCGCACGGACGTGCTGCGCGCCGGCAAGGACCTCGACGCCGCGCACGGGGTCTACGGCGACCCGCGGCGGTCGAGCGCGGCGCTGGGTGAACTGGGCGTCGACCTGATCATCGCGCGCAGCGTCGCTGCAATCCGGCAAGCCGTAGCGCGGCGCTGACGGCAGGTCCCGGGCGCCACCCGATCCGCGGACCCCCCGCGGCGCCGGGCGCCGACCCCGTTACAATCGCTCACCTGCCCCGGACCGCGACGGTCCGCGGTGCCACTTCGGGATCGCCCTGTGAAACGAAACGCCCTGATCGCCGCCGTCCTCTGCGCGACACCCCTTTGCGCAACGCTTTGCGCCCCTGCCGCGGCCCAGGTGACCGCAGCACCGGCCGCGGCACCCTTGGCGGCCGCGCCCCAGCCGCCCGCCATCGCGACCATCCCGGGCATGGCGCCGGTGGTCGATCCGGCCAACCTGTACAGCGAGATGGGGGCCGGTCAGCTTTCCGCCGCCGTCAGGGACGCGCTGCCGCGGATCTACGTCCCGAACGTGCGCTCCGACGACGTCTACGTGATCGATCCTGCGACGGACAAGGTCGTCGACCGCTACAAGGTGGGGCGCAGCCCGCAGCACGTCGTGCCGTCGTGGGACCTGTCGACGCTGTGGGTGGCCAACAACGCCGAGGGCCGCACCGACGGCAGCCTGACGCCGATCGATCCGAAGACCGGCAAGCCCGGTCCCGCCATTCCGGTCGACGATCCCTACAACATGTATTTCACGCCCGACGGGCACTCGGCGATCGTCGTGGCGGAGGCGCACAAGCGCCTCGATTTCCGCGACCCGAAGTCGATGGCGCTGCAGTTCTCGCTCGCCGTCCCCGGCTGCGGCGGCATCAACCATGCCGATTTCTCGATCGACGGCCGCTACGCGATCTTCACCTGCGAGTTCTCCAAGGGCCTCGCCAAGATCGACATGGTCGCGCACAAGGTCGTCGGCTACCTCCACCCGCAGGGGGCCGGCATGCCGCAGGACATCCGCGTGAGCCCCGACGGGAAGCTGTTCTACGTCGCCGACATGATGGCCGACGGCGTGTTCGTGATCGACGGCGACGCGTTCAAGCAGATCGGATTCATCCGTACCGGCATCGGCACCCACGGCCTCTATCCGAGCCGCGACGGACGCAAGCTGTACGTCAGCAATCGAGGCTCGAACAGGATCCACGGCCCCCCGCACGGCGCGGGCAGCGTCTCGGTCATCGATTTCGCGACGCGCAGGGTCGACGTCACCTGGCCGATTCCGGGTGGCGGCAGCCCCGACATGGGCAATGTGAGCGCCGACGGCAAGCACCTGTGGCTGTCGGGACGCTTCGACGACGTCGTCTACGACATCGACACGACGACGGGTGCCATCGTCAAGATACCGGTAGGCATGGAGCCGCACGGGCTCACCGTCTGGCCGCAGCCGGGCCGTTACTCGCTGGGCCACACCGGCAACATGCGCTGACGCGCGCACCCGCCCCGGCGGGCACGGATCAGCGCCGGACGATCAGCTCCTGGCCGCCCATGTACGGGCGCAGCGCCGCCGGGACCTCGATCGAGCCGTCGGCGCGCTGATGGTTTTCCATCACGGCGACGAGCGTCCTGCCCACCGCCAGTCCCGATCCGTTCAGCGTGTGCACGAGCTCGGGCTTGCCTTGGGCGTTGCGGTAGCGCGCCTGCATCCTGCGCGCCTGGAAAGCCTCGCAGTTCGAGCACGACGAGATCTCGCGGTAGGCGTTCTGGCCCGGCAGCCAGACCTCGAGATCGTAGGTCTTGGCGGCGGCGAAACCGATGTCGCCGGTGCAAAGGGCCATGACGCGATAGGGAAGGCCGAGCTTCTGCAGGATCGCCTCGGCATGGCCGGTCAGCGCCTCCAGTGCTGCATAGGATTCCTCGGGGCGCACGATCTGAACCATCTCGACCTTGTCGAACTGGTGCTGGCGGATCATGCCCCGCGTGTCCTTGCCGTAGCTCCCCGCCTCCGAGCGGAAACACGGCGTGTGCGCGGTCAGCCTGATCGGCAGTGCGTCGGCCGGAAGGATCGTGTCGCGTACCGAATTGGTCAGCGTGATCTCGGAAGTCGAGATCAGGTACAGCGCCTCCTGGGGCTCGTCGCCCGGCGCCTGGACGCCTCGCGTGACCGCGAACATGTCGGCCTCGAACTTGGGCAGCTGCGTGGTGCCCACGAGCGTCGGCGCGTTGACGATGTAGGGCGTGTAGCACTCGGTGTAGCCGTGCTCGCGCACGTGCGTGTCGAGCATCAGCTGCGCGAGCGCGCGGTGCATGCGCGCGAGATCGCCGCGCAGGAACGTGAAGCGGGCCCCCGAGAGCTTCGCGGCGGTCTCGAAATCGAGCATCCCGAGCGCTTCGCCGAGATCAGTGTGGTCGCGGACCGTGAAATCGAAGTCGCGCGGCGCACCGTGGCGACGGACCTCGACGTTGTCTTCGGCCGAGCGCCCGGCAGGCGTCGACTCGTGCGTGACGTTGGGAAGCTCGAGCAGGAAATCGCGGAGCTTGGCCTGGATGCTGTCGAGCTGGCGCTCGAGCTGCTTCTGCTCGTCGCCCAGCCCAGCGACTTCGGCGAGCATCGGCGCCGGGTCCTTGCCGCTGCCCTTGGCGATGCCCACCTGCTTCGACAGCGCATTGCGCTTCGCCTGCAGGTCCTGCGTGCGTGTCTGGATGCTCTTGCGCTCGGCCTCGAGGGCCTCGAAACGCGCGGTGTCGAGCGCGACGCCGCGCTTCGCCAGCGCGACGGCGACGCCGGACAGATCGTTGCGAAGGAGATTGATGTCCAGCATCGTTCGATCTTAGCAGATGGTCGCGTGCCGCCGCCCCTGCCCGTCCCCGGTCGCGGCCCGCATCTGCCTACTCGTCCGGGTCCTCGCCGCGCTTTCCGCCGGCCGCCTGGTCGCGCGTGCGCAGCGCCTCGAGGCGCTCGCGGATCTTCCCTTCCAGCCCGCGCGAAGTCGGCTCGTAGAACGACACGTCGGGCATGTCGTCGGGCAGGTAGCGCTCGCCCGCCGCGTAGGCATCGGCTTCGTCGTGCGCATAGCGATAGCCCTTGCCGTAGCCCAGGCCCCGCATCAGGCCGGTCGGGGCGTTGCGCAGGCGCAGCGGCACCGGGCGCGACCCGTCGTCGGCGATGAACGCGCGGACCGCCCCGTAGGCGGTGTAGACCGCGTTGCTCTTCGACGTGCAGGCGAGGTAGATCACGCACTGGGCGAGCGCCAGCTCGCCTTCGGGCGAGCCGAGCCGCTCGTAGGTCGCGACGGCGTCGAGCGCCAGCGTCAGCGCGCGCGGGTCGGCGAGCCCGACGTCCTCGCTCGCCATGCGGATCAGCCGCCGGCCGACGTAGAGCGGATCGGCGCCGCCGTCGAGCATCCGGCACATCCAGTACAGCGACGCATCCGGATCGGAACCCCGGACCGCCTTGTGCAGCGCCGAGATCTGGTCGTAGAACGCCTCGCCGCCTTTGTCGAACCGGCGCAGGCTGCGCGCGATCGTCGCCTCGACGAAGGCCACGTCGATGGCGCTGCGCTTCGCCTCGCCCGCCGCGGTGGCAAGCTGCTCGACGAGGTTCAACAGCCGCCGCGCATCGCCGTCGGCACAGGCGATCAGCGCGTCGCGCGCCCCCGCCTCGATCGCGACGCCGGGCATCGCCTCCGCCTGCGCGCGGTCGAACAGGCTGCCGAGCTCCCCGGCCGACAGCGGCTTCAGCACGTAGACCGCGGCCCGCGACAGCAGTGCGCTGTTCACCTCGAACGAAGGATTCTCGGTCGTCGCGCCGATGAACGTGAGCAATCCGCGCTCGACGAACGGCAGGAACGCGTCCTGCTGCGCCTTGTTGAAGCGATGCACCTCGTCGACGAACAGGATCGTCGCGCGCCCGGACTGCGCGCGGACGGCCTCGGCGCGCGCGACGGCATCGCGGATGTCCTTGACTCCGGACAGCACGGCGGAGAGCGCGACGAATTCGGCGTCGAAGGCGTTGGCCATCAGCCGCGCAAGCGTCGTCTTGCCGACGCCGGGCGGCCCCCAGAGGATCATCGAATGCGGCTTGCCCGAGGCGAACGCGACGGCCAGCGGCTTGCCCGGCGCGAGGAGGTGGCGCTGGCCGACGACGTCGGCAATGGCCCGGGGCCGCAGGCGCTCGGCCAGCGGCACGAGGGCACCCTTCGCCGCGCTCGCCGCGGGCGCGGCGTTCGGGCCAAAAAGGTCGTCGCTCATCGCGGGCGGGCCATGCCGGGGCGGCTCGACGGACCCGGCGCGGCGCCGTTCACTCGCCGAGGACGTC
>JAJXTF010000006.1 GCA_021784125.1 Pseudomonadota bacterium
GCGCGTGGCGGCGCTTTGCGTCGTCCGGGGCGGCGCTCGCGACCTGGGCCTGGGTCTTGATCGCCGCGAGCGGGGTGCGCAGCTCGTGCGCCGCGTCGGCGGTGAATCGCCGCTCGCGCTCGATCAGGCCGCCGACGCGGCCGAACAGCGCGTTCAGGCTGCGCACCAGCGGCACGACCTCGGCCGGCTCGTCCTCTGCGGGGAGCTCGCCGAGGTTGCCGGGCTCGCGCGCCTCGACCTCGCGCCCGAGCGCGCGCAGCGGCGCGAGCGCGCGCGCGATGACCAGCCACGCGAGCAGGCCGAGCACCGGCAACGCGAACACGAGCGGCACCAGCAGATTGCGCGCGACGCCGGCCGCGATTTCCTCGCGCGCCTCGTCGCGCTCACCGACCTGGACCAGGAAGCGGCGCTCGTCGTCCCAGGTGCTGTACACGCGCCAGCCATTGCCGCCGATCTTCACCCGGCTGAAGCCCTCCTCGCGCGGCGACAGGCGCGCCTGCGGCGCGTTGGTCGAATGCAGGCGCAGCACCCCACCGCGTTCCCAGATCTGGAACGCGACGCGGCGCGAGTGCTCGCCGAGCTGGGGCGCGTGCTCGAGGTCGATCTCCCCCAGATCGTGGCCGGCCTGCGCCACGATCATCGACGCCGACTGCGCGAGGTGCGCGTCGAGCAGGCGGTTCACCTCGTGCCGGGTGTCGACGTAGCTGTACAGCGCGGTCGCGAGCCACACCAGCGCGAGCGCACTGAGCAGCCCCGCGAGCAGGCGGCCCTTCAGCGAATAGCGCGCGGGTGCGGCCTCAGGCATCGGTCTCGCGCGGCATCAAGTAGCCCACGCCGCGCACCGTGCGGATCGTCCCGGGCGAGAGCTTGCGCCGCAGGTGGTGTACGTGCACGTCGATCGCGTTGCTCTCGACCTCCTCGCCCCAGGCGTACAGGCGCTCGGCGAGCTGCTCGCGCGACATGACGCGCCCGGCGTTGCGCATGAATGCGTGCAGCAGCGCGAACTCGCGCCCCGCGAGCTCGACCGGGGCGCCGCGGAACTGCGCGCGGTGCGCGGCGGGGTCGAGCTCGAGCTCGCCTACCCGCAGCATCGGCGCGGCCTCGCCACCTGAGCGCCGGACGAGCGCGCGCAGCCGCGCCGCAAGCTCGTGCAGGTCGAAGGGCTTGACCAGGTAGTCGTCGGCGCCGCTGTCCAGGCCCTTGATGCGGTCCTCGACTGCGTCGCGCGCGGTCAGAATCAGCACCGGCACCTTGTCCCCCGCGGCGCGCGCTCGGCGCAGCAGCTCCAGGCCCGACAGGCGCGGCAGGCCGAGATCGAGCACGACCGCCGCGTAGTCGGTGGTCTTGAGCGCGAGCTCGGCCGCGACGCCGTCCTTCACCCAGTCGACGGCGAAGCCCGCCTGGGCGAGCCCCGCCTTCGCGCCGTCGCCCAGCAGGGCATCATCCTCGACCAGCAGGATGCGCATCGCCCGGATCGCCCGTCTTGTAGCCCGTCAACATCGAACGCACCAGATTCTCCCGGTGGATGAGGCTGCTCACGAGCACGCCGGCGATGTGCACGATCACCACAGCGAGCAGCGTGTTGGCGACGCCTTCGTGCAGCTCCTCCAGCCAGTGGCCGCCGACATCATTGTAAATCGCATAGCCGGTCGCGCCGGCAAGCACGCTGAGCGCGAGCAGGGCGTAGATCGCCCAGCTGCCCGCGGGGTTGTGCCCGAGGTAGTGCTGCGGGCGCAGGGCGAGCAGCGACTTGATGTAGGCCGCGACGCGCTTCGGCCCGAAGGCGAACGAGGTAAAGCGCGCGTAGCGCGTGCCCACCAGCCCCCACACCAGGCGGAACGCGACGAGGCCCAGCATGGTGTAGCCGAGCGCGACGTGCACGTCGCGCATCCGCTCGGACTCGGCGGTGAGGAAGGCGCCGAGGAACGACAGCGCGAGCAGCCAGTGAAACGCGCGCACGGCGATGTCCCAGACGAGGATCTTCGGTTTGCTCATGGTCGTGCTCCCTTATCGCGGAATGCGGATGTTGCGCTCGCGGAAATCGCCCTCCTCCGCGGTGCGGTGGCAGGCGGCGCAGTTGGCGGCGCTCTTGATCGACGGCCGCTGCCATGCCGCCCCGGGCACCTCGTCGTGCTCGTGGCGGAACCAGGCCGTTTCGGTAATTCGCAGGGACTGCGCTCCCACGCGCCGGCTGCTGCCCGCATTGTTCTGCAGGAAGGTGCCAATCTCCGCCGCCGCCGCGGGATCGAGGCTGGCATCGGTGCCGAAGTGCTTGTCGAGCCCCGCCATGATCGAGCGCCAGGCCGGCGCAGGCAGCAGCTGCGGCGGGTAGGCAAGGTGGCAGCTGCCGCACTCGGCCTTCCAGCGCGCGTTGTCGGCGCGGTAGCGGTGGCCGTCGGCCATGGCTTCGTGCGCGATGAGGACAATCCCGGCGCACAGTGAAACGGCCCAAACCGTCAGGTCGAAGGCGAGTCTGCGATGCGAATTCGTCATGTGCGGCCCCTCCTATCTGAGCGACATCAGGTACGCGAGCACGTCGGCCTTTTCCTGCACGCTGCAGGCGCGGCCGAGCACGTCGTTGCAGTTGCGCCGGAACCACTTCTCGACCCGCGCGGGGTCGGTGAAGCGTTCGGCGTTCGCCGCCGGCGCGAGCGGCGCGATGTCCTTGCCGGTCGTCGCGTGCCGCCCGCGCGCGAGCGGGTTGCCGGTGTGGCACGACGAGCAGCTCCAGTCGCTGCCATGGCGCGAGGTGAAGAGCTGCTCACCGCGCGGCGCCGAAACCGTCGCCGCGCCCGCGGCGCGGTAGCCCTCGAGGATCCCGTTGGGCGTGCCGGCGAAGGCCGGCACCACCGCGAGAAGCCCGAGCGCGAGTCCGATGCTGCGCATATCGCTTCCTCCGATTCCGTAGACGCAACGCACTCTAGGAGCGCCTGATTAAGGCGCCATTAACCCGGCTTGATCCAGTTCAAGCCGCCCCGCGCGCAGCCGATGGCGCAGGACGAACCGCCGCATGCCGGACCGCGCGAAATCCTGCTCGAGGTGAACGGCGTGTGCCATCCGTTGGTGGCGGAGCCGCAGATGACGCTCGCGCTCGACGTCGGCGAGCGCAGGATGGCCACGATCGAGGGCTTGGCGCAGGGTGAGACGCCGCACCCGGTGCAGGAAGCCTTCGTCGCGCCCGACGCGATGCAGTGGCGCACCCACCGACCATGCCTGCCCGCTCGTCGGATGTGGAGGCTCGAGCGTGGTGGCACGCGGTGCCAGCGATCACTGGCCGCAGGGATTAGGTCGTGCGGCTGGGGTACGTTGGCTGAGCACCCGGCTGCGGCTTCGGATCGCCAGGTTCCGATCGCCTCGTCACCGGTTGCTTCCCGGCAATTGGAGATGCAAGGGCGGGCGTCCGGAGTTGGCCGAACTCGGCCCTTGCGCTCGCCCCTGTTGCCCTGATCGCGAATGAAAACGGCCCGCATCGCTGCGGGCCGTCGAGGGAGGTGGTTGCGGGGGCAGGATTTGAACCTGCGACCTTCGGGTTATGAGCCCGACGAGCTGCCAGACTGCTCCACCCCGCGGCAGGATTCGAATTATAGCAATATCCCGCCTGCAGGGTCAAACCGAATTGCCGCGTGACGCGGGTTATCGGTAGCTGACGGGGATCGCCGAGTTCGCCATGACGCGGCCGCCGCCTCCGCGATGCGCCAGCGACTTCAGCCGTTCCGCGATCGCCGGGCCGATCCACAGCACCGGCGCAGTCGCTCCGCGCGCGGAAAGCCGCGTCTGCGCGGTGTCGAATGCACGTGCAATGTCGTCGCTGTTGCGCATGCCTTTGCCGAAGAACGCATCACCGAACGCGGTGGTGCCGACCCCGCCTTCACAGCCATCGGCGTGAATGCCGGCTGCCGAGGACGCGATGACGACGGTGTTGGCATCCTTCAGCGCGTCGACCCACGCACCGGCGTAGCAGGTCGACACGACGACGATGCGCCAGCGTATGCCCGCGGTATCGAACAGCTGCCGCAGGCCCACCGGCGACAGCGGCACCAGCTCCAGCGGCGGGTTGATGGCAGCGAGCGCATGGTCGCGGCCCGCGCTTCCGGTCAGGTACACCATGACGACATCGTCGTCGGGATCGATGATGTCGCCGATCTCGAGCAGCGTCTCGCGCAGGTTGGTGATCGTGGCGTAGGGGCGCTGGGCCACGGTGGTCGGACTGTTCACCAGGAGCACCGAGCGCCCGCGCGTGCCCCAGTGCTCGTCCATCGTGCGCTTGGCGAGCTCGACGTCGACGGCAAAACCGCTGCGTCGCGCATCGGGCGCAAAGCCGACGAAATAGAGATCCGTGACGCCGGGCTGCTCGTCCTCCAACCCGTCGAGCGCGCGATCCATCAGGAACTGCTGCGCCGCCAGCGCGGGCTCGGACGCGGGATTCACCGGCCCTGCCCCCGTCGCCTGGATGTCGACCTCGCGCCACCACGGATCGAGGGGTCCCAGCAGATGCGGGAACCAGATCGGCGCCACGAGCAGGAATCCGCCCCCCAGCGCCCAGGCCTTGCGGCGGGGAAGCTGCGGATCGATGCAGACGAAGACGGCGCGCACGCACAGGGCCGCGACCCAGACGAGGAACGCGTCGGCGAGAAACTGCCGCGCTGCATCGGACACCGAGGGACCGGCTTGCGGCAGGTCGGGAATCACCCCTGCAATCTGGATAGCGGGGAACGACGCGAGGATGACCACCGGGAGCGCCAGGAGCAATGCGCCGTCGCGGCGCATGACTGCGATGACTGCGCTCGTGAGGACCAGCAGCCCCAGCGCGAAAAGCTCGCTGTGCAGGCCGAGGAGCGAGAACTGGGCCTCGCGCGCCGCTCGCACCCAGTCCGCATCGATGTCGATCGTCGCCGAGACGATCGCGAGCAGCACGAGCTGCGTCGGGGTGATGCGGAACGCCGTGCGCGAGACGGGCATGAACAGCGCGAGCCGCAGGCCTGCGGCGAGGTTGTGTCCCAGCGACGCGAACGCGTTACGCACGTTGGCGCTGCGTCGCCGATGCCCCCGCCGCAAGGGCGTGCTGCGCGACGATGGCCTCCACCGCCGAAGGATCGGCGGGAACGACGGTGCAGCGCTGCGGCCGCGATTCGAGGTCGGCGTAGGCAGCTGGTCGCGGCGCCTCGAAGCCGACCGCCTCGCGGATCGTCGCCGAGAACTTCGCGGGCAGCGCAGTCTCGATGCACACCAGCGGGACATCCGGTCGGCGCAACTCGCGGCCAACTTTGACACCGTCCGCCGTATGCGGGTCGATCAGCAACCCGCAGCGCTGGTGCACGTCGCGTATGGTCGCGACACGGTCGGCGTGCGTGCTGCGACCCGATGCGAATCCGGATTCCCGGACGCGATCCCACAACGGCGTCCCTGCAACGTCGAAGCCGCCGCCGCGATCGAGGTCGCGCCAAAGCTCGCGCAGGCGCACCGGATCGCGGCCGACGACGTCGAACATGTAGCGCTCGAAGTTCGACGCCTTGGAGATGTCCATCGAAGGCGACGAGGTCGCGTGCGTCTCGGCTGCACCCCGGGGCCGGTAGCGGCCGGTGCGGAAGAATTCGTCGAGGACGTCGTTCTCGTTGGTCGCGATGATCAGCTGCGCGACCGGCAGTCCCATCGCCCTGGCAACGTGGCCGGCGAGGACGTTGCCGAAATTCCCCGTGGGCACGGCGAAGCTGACCGGCTCGCCGTCACGGGTCGTCGCGGCGAAATAGCCCTTGAAGTAATAGACGACCTGCGCGGCGATGCGCGCCCAGTTGATCGAGTTGACGGCGCCCAGCGAATGCGCGCGCTTGAACTGCGCATTGCCCGACAGCGCCTTGACGATGTCCTGGCAGTCGTCGAACGTGCCCTCGACCGCGAGGTTGTGGATGTTCGGGTCGGCCAGCGAATACATCTGGGCCTGCTGGAAAGCGCTCATCCGCCCGTGCGGCGAGAGCATGAACACGGCGATGTTCCGCTTGCCTCGCATCGCATATTCGGCCGAGCTGCCGGTGTCGCCGGAAGTCGCGCCGAGGATGTTCAGCACGCGGTGCTCGTCGCGCAGCACATACTCGAACAGGCTGCCGAGGAGCTGCAGCGCGATGTCCTTGAAAGCCAGCGTCGGGCCGTTGGACACGTGCAGCAGGTGGACTCGCGGCTCCAGCGTCGACAGCGGTGTGATGTCGTCGCTGCCGAAGGTCGCGGCCGTGTAGGTGGTCTCGACGATGCCGCGCAGGTCGACGAGGGGGATGTCGGTGATGTAGCGCGACAGCACCGCGACGGCGAGTTCGGCGTAGGACGCGCCGCGCAGCGCCGCGAGCTCGGCGGCGGTGAACCGCGGATACTGCTGCGGAACGGCGAGCCCGCCGTCCGGTGCCAGGCCCTCGAGCAGGATGGCGCGGAACGGCTGCGGGTCGTCGTGCCACGCGCCGCGGGTGCTGACGTACTTCAACTCAGGTCCTCGAGACGGATGCGCACGACCTTGCCGCGCACGGTCGCCAGCGCCTCGATCCGGGCGATCGCGTCGTCGACCTGCCGCTCGACCGACTTGTGCGTGAGCAGGATGATGTCGGTCTGGTCCTCGCCCTCGGATGGTTCCTTCTGGATCATCGCGTCGATCGAGATTTCCCGATCGGCGAGGATGCGGGTGATGTCGGCGAGCACGCCCGGGCGATCGTCGACGCGCATGCGCAGGTAATAGCTGGTCTCGACGTCCCCCATCGGCAGGAACGGCAGGTCGGTGAGCTGGTCGGGCTGGAACGCGAGATGCGGGACGCGGTGCTCGGGATCGGAGGTGTGCATGCGCGTCACGTCGACCAGATCCGCGATGACGGCGCTCGCCGTCGGTTCGGCCCCGGCCCCAGCGCCGTAGTAGAGCGTCGATCCGACGGCGTCGCCCTTGACCAGCACCGCGTTCATCGCGCCCTCGACGTTGGCGATCAGGCGCTTCGTCGGGATCAGCGTCGGATGCACGCGGAGCTCGATGCCCTTCGCGGCGCGGCGCGTGATGCCGAGCAGCTTGATCCGGTAGCCCAGCTCCTCGGCATGGCGCAGGTCCTCGCGCGTCAGCTTGGTGATGCCCTCGGCGTAGGCCTTGTCGAACTGCATCGGCACACCGAAGGCGATCGCCGACATGATCGCCAGCTTGTGCGCGGCGTCGATGCCCTCGACGTCGAAGGTCGGGTCGGCTTCGGCGTAGCCGCGCGCCTGCGCTTCCTGCAGTACCGTGTCGAACGACGCACCGGTCTCGCGCATCCGCGACAGGATGAAGTTCGACGTGCCGTTGATGATGCCGGCGATCCACTCGATGCGGTTGGCGGTGAGACCTTCGCGAAGGGCCTTGATGATCGGCACGCCCCCGGCGACCGCGGCCTCGAAGGCGACCATGACGCCCCTGGCATGCGCCGCTGCGAAGATCTCGTTGCCGTGGTGGGCGAGCAGCGCCTTGTTGGCGGTGACGACGTGCTTGCCGTGCGCGATCGCGTCGAGCACCAGCGAGCGCGCGGGCTCGATGCCGCCGATCAGCTCGCAGACGATGTCGACGTCGGGTTGGCGCGCGACGACGAACGCGTCGTGGGTGAGCTGCACCCCCGGGGCGCCGTCCACCGCCGCACGCGCGCGCTCGGGCGTGCGCGTGCCGATCCAGGCGATCCGGATCGGACGCCCCGCACGGCGCGCGATCTCGCTTTCGTTGCGGCGCAGGACGTCCCAGGTCCCCTTGCCGACGGTCCCGAAGCCGATCAGGCCGACTTGCAGCGGCTTCAAAGCAGCCCGTCCTCGCGGAACATCTGCTTGATGCCGCGGATCGCCTGGCGCGTGCGCGCTTCGTTCTCGATCATTGCGAAGCGCACGTGGCCGTCGCCGTATTCCCCGAAGCCGATGCCCGGCGACACCGAAACCTTCGCCTTGGCGAGCAGCTGCTTCGTGAATTCGAGCGAACCGAGCTTCGCGTAGGCCTCGGGGATCTTCGCCCAGACGTACATCGACGCCTTGGGAATGTCGACCATCCAGCCCGCCTCGTGGAGGCCCTTGACCAGCACGTCGCGCCGCCTCTGATACTTCTGCGCGATCTCGCCGACGCACGCCTGCGGCCCTTCGAGGGCGGCGATCGCCGCCACCTGGATCGGCGTGAACGTCCCGTAGTCGTGATAGCCCTTGATGCGCGACAGCGCGTAGACCAGGTCGCGATTGCCGACCATGAAGCCGATGCGCCAGCCGGCCATGTTGTAGCTCTTCGACATGGTGAAGAACTCGACCGCGACGTCGCGCGCACCGGGCACCTGCATGATCGAAGGCGCCTGCCAGCCGTCGAAGCAGATGTCCGCATAGGCGAGGTCGTGGACGACCCAGATGCCGTACTCCTTCGCCAGCGCGATGATCTTCTCGAAGAACGGCAGCTCGACACACTGCGCGGTCGGATTCGCCGGAAAATTGACGATCAGCATCTTCGGCTTGGGCACCGACAGCTTGATCGTCTGCTCGAGCTCGGCGAAGAAATCGACGTCGGGCGTCAGCGGGACCTGGCGGATGTCCGCGCCGGCGATCACCGGTCCGTAGATGTGGATCGGATAGCTCGGGTTCGGAACGAGGACGGTGTCGCCCTGGCCCAGGGTGGCGAGCGCGAGGTGGGCGATGCCCTCCTTGGAGCCGATGGTGACGATCGCCTCGGAGTCCGGGTCGAACTGGACGCCCCAGCGCCGGTCGTACCAGTGGCAGATCGCGCGGCGCAGCCGCGGAATGCCCTTCGAAACCGAATAGCCGTGGGTGTCGCCCCGCTGGGCGGTCTCGACCAGCTTGGCCACGATGTGCGGCGGCGTCGGGCCGTCCGGGTTGCCCATGCCGAAATCGATGATGTCCTCGCCGCGGCGGCGGGCCTCCATCTTGAGCTCGGCGGTGATGTTGAAGACGTAGGGCGGAAGGCGCTCGATGCGCGCGAAATGCGACTGCGGGAGTTGGGTCATGCAGGCCTCTAGCGTAAGCGCCCGGAACCGTCCGAGCGACGTAGACGTGGAAGAACCTCAATCTTACCGCAACGCACAATCCGGTTGCTGCCAGCGCTGTAATATCGCGGATTGCAGCCGGCGCCGGGACTCCGCGCCCGGTCGGCCAACTGGTGCAGCTCCGACCCCGATTCCAGATCCCAATTGAAATTCCACCTGCAGGCGCCCACGGCCAACGTCGTCACCGGCTTCGGTGAGGGCTGGGTGCGGATCGGGGCCGACGAATACCGCGAGGGTGTCGTCATCCTGCCCGACCGCATCGTCACCGGGTGGGCGCCGGCCGGCTTCGATGCGCTGGCGGCGGAGGACCTTGCGCAACTGCTCGGGATGGAACCCGAGATCGTGCTGCTCGGAACCGGCGACCGGCAGCATTTCCCGCATCCGCGCCTGCTCGCGCCGCTGACCGACAGACGCATCGGCATCGAGGTGATGGACACGCGGGCTGCCTGCCGGACGTTCAACATCCTGGTCGCGGAGGGGCGCCGCGTCGCGGCCGCTCTCGTGATCGAGACTCCCTGAAGGTCGCGAAGCCATGCTGCACCTGCCCCGGGTCCTCGACGCCGAGCAACTCGCGCTGCTGCGGGCGATCGCCACGCGCGCGCCGTGGATCGACGGCCGCGCCACCGCCGGCGGCGGCGCCGTGCAACGCAAGCGCAACGAGCAGGTCGACGAGACCTCGGCCGACGGCCAGATCCTCGCCGATGCGATGCGAAAGGCGCTGCAGCACTATCCGCTGTTCGCTGCGGCCGCCTACCCGGCACGCCTGAGCCAGGTGCTGATGAATCGCTACGGACCCGGCATGGAATACGCGCCCCACGTCGACAATCCGCTGATGGGCGGGACCGATCCGCTGCGAACCGACCTGTCCGCCACGCTGTTCCTGTCGGATCCCGGCGATTACGACGGGGGCGAGCTCGTCGTCGATTCGCTGGCCGGCAGGCAGGCGGTGAAGCTGCCGGCAGGCGACATGTTCCTCTATCCGGCCACCCGCGTCCATTGGGTCGCGCCGGTCACCCGCGGCGTGCGCCTCGCCGTCATCTTCTGGGTCCAGAGCCTTGTCGCCGATCCGGAAAAGCGTTCGCTGCTGTTCGAGATGTCGCAGGCGCTCGCGATTCTCGAGCAGCAGCACGGCCCGTCGGCGGAGATCACCCGGCTCGCTGCCTGCCACGCGCGGCTCGTCCACCGCTGGGCGCAGCCGTAGCCCCGCGCCGGGGCAGGGCCAGCAGCTTGACGAGCTTCGGCCGCGTGACCAGCAGGTCGGCGAGGCTGTGGCTGTCGAGGACCTGGAAGAACGCATCCATAGCCTCCCCGAGCAGGCCCTTGAGCGTGCAGCCGGGCGCGATCCGGCATCCCGAGGTTTGCGGATCGAAGCATTCGACCAGATGCGAGCGATCCTCGGTGCGCCGCACGACCTCGCCGAGGTTGATGTCCCGCGGCGCCCGCGCCAGGCGCATCCCTCCGCCCCTGCCCCTGGCGGTCTCGACGTAGCCGCACTGGGCCAGGCGGTGGACCACCTTCATCAGGTGGTTCTCCGAGATGTCGTAGGCCTGCGCGATCTCGCCGATCGTCGCGAGGCGATCGTCATGCGCCCCGACGTACATCAGCACGCGCAGGCCGTAATCGGAGAACGTCGTCAGTCGCATGCGAGCCGTCCTTGCTCGAGCCCGCCCCGGCGAATACTCCGGCCCCGGCGCCCGAAATAAGATTCATATGAGGTATTGATTATCCCCGAACACGGTGCTATGGTTAAGCTGTATTGTGTATACATCTTCAACGCTACGACATGCAAAGCGAAATGGACGGCATCCCTGCCCCGCCTTCGGCGGACGCGATACGCGAGGCACTGCGCAGCGTCGACGATCCCGAGGTCGGCATGAACATCGTGGACCTGGGACTCGTCTATGGCGTCGACATCGCGCCGCAGACGATTCGCATCGAGCTGACGATGACCACGCCTGCCTGCCCGATGGGCGACCTGATCACCGACGACGTGCACCATGCCGTCGGAGCGCTGCTGCCGGATCCGGCGGCGTGGAACGTCGACGTCGAACTCGTCTGGGAGCCGGCGTGGACCCCTGCGCTGATGTCGGAGCACGCCAGGCGGGCGTTCGGCTGGTCGGTCTGACCGACCGGGTGCCTGCATCCTTCAACACGACCGAGGAAGCTTCGACCATGACGACCAACATCAAAAGCACCATCGACGTCCGCAGCATCGTTCCGCGCGAGCGCCACCCGCTGATCTTCAACACCTTCCACGGACTCGCGCCTGGCGACGCGCTGCTGCTCGTCAACGACCACGATCCCAAACCGCTGTACTACCAGTTCCAGGCCGAGCTCGGCGGCTCGTTCGACTGGGAATACCTGGAGAGCGGACCCGAGGTCTGGAAAGTGCGGATCGGCAAGTCGCAGTAGATTCGATTCCCGCGGGAGCGCCCGCATGCAAGCACCGCGTGATTTCGGCCCGTCCTGGCGCGTGCCACTTCTGATGCTGGGTTTCGCCGCGCTGTTCGCCGGCGTGGCGGCAGGGCTCGCGCGTTTCGGCTGGCAGGTGCCCGGCGCGGGCCTCGCCGCAGTGCACGGACCGCTGATGGCGTCGGGATTCTTCGGCACCGTCATCGGCCTCGAGCGCGCGGTGGCGCTGCGGCGACGCTGGGCCTACGCTGCGCCGCTCTTTTCGGGGTTGGCGACGCTGGCATCGCTGCTGGCGGCGCCTGCATCGCTGGCCCCCGCGTTCGCGACCGTCGGCAGCGCGGTGATGGTCGCCGCATCGGTATCCGTCTACCGCCGCCAGCGTGAGCTCTTCACCCTGACACTGGCGCTGGGCGCGCTCGCGTGGTGCGTGGGCAACCTGCTCTGGTTGGCCGCTGCCCCGACCGCCACGGCGCTGCCCTGGTGGATCGCCTTCCTGGTGCTGACCATCGCCGGCGAGCGGCTGGAACTGTCGCGTTTCCTGCCTCCCTCGCCGGCGGCACGCGGCATCTTCGCCGCGATCCTGACCGTGCTCGCCGCCGCGGCGACGCTGTCGCTCGCAGCGTACGCCGCGGGCACGATGCTGCTCGGAGGCGGACTGGCCGCGCTCGCCGCCTGGCTGCTGCGCCAGGACATCGCGCGACGCACGATCCGGAACCGGGGCCTCACCCGCTACATCGCTGCCTGCCTGCTGTCGGGCTATGCCTGGCTCGCCGCGGCCGGAGTGACGATGGTCGCCGCCGGCGGCCTCGGCTCCGGCGCGGCGAGCCACGACGCCGCACTGCACGCGGTGATGCTCGGTTTCGTGTTCTCGATGGTCTTCGGCCACGCGCCGATCATCATCCCGTCGGTGGTCCGCGTCCCCGTCCCGTATTCCGCATCCTTCTACGCGCCGCTCGCGCTGCTGCACGCTTCGTTGCTGCTCCGCGTGGCCGGCGACGCTCTCGCCGACCCGCAATGGCGCGCCTGGGGCGGGATGCTCAATGCGGTCGCGCTGCTGGCATTCGTGCTGGGAACGCTGGCCGCGATCCTGCGCGGCCTTGCGGCCCGCGTGCCCGTCCCGACGCCCGAACGCCCGAACGCCCACCGCAACGAGGTTGACCGATGACGCCTGCAGCAAGCTCCCGGATGTATCTTTCGATCATCGCCCTGCTGGTGATCGTCATCGCTGCGATGGCCTGGAAATTCATCGTCGCGGGATCGACGCTTCCCGCTGCGGACGGCCGCATCGTCGTCGCCCTCGCTCCGGGCGAGCGTGCATTGCTGCTGCGCGAGATGCGCGGCTTCGTATCGGGACTGCAGCGCATCTCCGACGCGCTGGCGCGCAACGACATGGCCGCCGTCGCGACCGCGAGCCGCGCGATGGGCACGGCCGCAGCCCACGACGTTCCGCTCGAAATGCTGGGGAAGCTCCCGCTCGGATTCAAGAAGCTCGCCGTCGGCGTGCACGGCGGATTCGATGCCGTCGCCGCCGACGCCGCGCAAGGCGGCACCGCGACCCGGACCCTCGGCCAGCTCGGCGGCGTCCTCGGCGACTGCGTTGCCTGTCACGCGGCCTATCAGCTCGCCGTCCCGGAGCCGGCGCGCTGATCCTGCCCTACCCGGTCACGAGCTCGCGCATGTGCGCCACGACGCTGCGGCCGAGCGCAGACAGCGCGTAGCCGCCTTCGAGCGAGGACACGATGCGCCCCTGCGCGTGGCGCGCCGCGACCTGCATCAGCTCGCGCGTCACCCACGCATAGTCGCGTTCGGTGAACGCAAGGCCGGCCAGCGGGTCTTCGCGATGGGCGTCGAAACCCGCGGAGATCAGGATCAGCTCCGGCCGGTGCGCGTCGAGCGCAGGTATCCAGCGGTCGAGCACCGCTTCGCGAAGCTCGTCGCCCCCGCTGCCCGCCGCCAGCGGGACGTTCACCATGTTCGGCGCCGGATTGTCGATTCCGCTGTACGGGTACAGCGGGTACTGGAACGTCGACACCATCAGCACGCGCGCATCGTCGGAGAAAATCTGCTCCGTGCCGTTGCCGTGGTGGACGTCGAAGTCGACGATCGCCACGCGCGACAATCCGTGCGCCGCGAGCGCGTGCGCGGCCCCCACCGCGACACTGTTGAAGACGCAGAAACCCATCGCGCGCGCGCTTTCGGCGTGATGCCCCGGCGGGCGCACCGCGCAGAACGCGTTCTGGAACTCTCCGCCGCAGACCATGTCGACCGCCTTGATCACGGCGCCGACGGCATGGCGCGCCGCGTCGACGGAATGCGGATTGAGTGCCGTGTCCGGGTCGAGGTAGTTCAGTCCCCGCTCCGGCACGGCACGCAGGATGGACTCGATGTAGCTCGGGCTGTGCACGCGCGCGATCTGCTCGTCGGTGGCGGCAGGCGCCTCGTGGTGGGCGACGTGGATGTCGAGTCCCGACGCGATCAACTGGTCGCCGATGGCCGTCAGGCGCTCCGGGCATTCCGGATGGTCGGAACCCATCGCGTGCTGCAGGCAGGACGGGTGGGTGATGTACGCGGTGGTGGTCACGGCGGGACTGCCAAATCATGGAGTGTAACGCCGGCGCAGCGAGGTGACGAGCGTGTGCCGGGCGCGCTACAGTGCAGAATTGCAGCTTTCGAACGACGAGGCTCCGTCCGCGATGACCGTCCGCTCCGCATCCAACAACGTCCCGACCGCACATCGCCTCGCGGCGATACTGCGCCAGCTCTCCGAGATCATCGTCGGCAAGGACGAGCCGCTGCGCCTGGCGCTGGCCTGCCTGCTCGCACGCGGACACCTGCTGATCGAGGACATCCCGGGGGTCGGCAAGTCGACGCTGGCGCAGGCGCTGGCGACGGTGCTGGGCCTGAACTACGCGCGCATCCAGTTCACCAGCGACCTGCTGCCCGCCGACGTGCTGGGGGTCTCGGTGTACGACGCAGGCTCGCAGGGCTTCCGCTTCCACGCCGGCCCGATCTTCCACTCGGTCGTGCTCGCCGACGAGATCAACCGGGCGCCCCCCAAGACGCAGAGCGCGCTGCTCGAGGCGATGGAGGAGCACCAGGTGTCGCAGGACGGCGAGACGCGCAAGCTGCCGGACCCATTCTTCGTGATCGCGACGCAAAACCCGGTCGAGCAGATCGGCGCGTTCCCGCTGCCTGAATCTCAGCTCGACCGCTTCATGCTCGCTATCGAGCTCGGCTATCCGGATTCCGGCGCCGAGCGCGAGCTTCTCGCCGGCGGGGATCGGCGCGCTCGGCTTGCGGACATCGCTGCCCTAGCCGATGCGCCGACCCTCGCGCAGTGGCAGCGCGAGGCCGCCGCAATCCACGTCGCGCCCGCGCTGCTCGATTACGTCCAGGCGCTGCTCGCCGCGTCGCGCGGCCAGCCTGCATCCGCAGCGGCCGGTGCGGCGGCGGCCACGCCGGCGGGTGCGGAAGACAAGGGCGCGACGCGGCGCGGGCTGAGTCCCCGCGCCGGCCTGATGCTGCTCGCCGCCGCCCGCGCCTGCGCGCTGATCGCCGGACGGCCGATGGTCGTGCCGGAGGACGTGCAGGCGGTGTTCTGCGCGGTGGCCGCCCATCGCCTGGCCGGCGGCGCGCGTGCCGGCACGTTCCAGGCGCAGAGCCTGATGCGGGCGGTCGCGTTGCCGTGAGCGTTCAGGCGGCGAGCGTGGCGGTGTCGCAGCCCGGCGACGCCCGGGGCCGCTGGCTGCAGCGACTGCGTCAACGGGCGTTTCGCGTCGCGCCCGCCGACCGCGGCCCCGTCGTCCTGCGTCATTCGCGCATCTACATCCTGCCCACGCGCCGCGGCTATGCGCTGATCGGCACGCTGCTCGTCATGCTGCTGACGTCGCTCAACTACGCGTTGTCGCTGGGCCTCGCGGTGACGTTCCTGCTGAGCGGCCTCGTCGCGACCGCGCTGCTGCACAGCTTTCGCAACCTCGCAGGGATCGAAGTCAAGCCGCTGGCCGCAGGCGATGCCTTCGCGGGCGAGCCCATGAGCTTCGCGCTGTCGCTCGCGGCCGGACGTTGCGAGCGCAGCGCCATCGTCGTCGCCGCCGCGGGTGCAAGCGCCCGCGCGCGCATCGAAAGCGGCGGCACACGCACGATCACGCTGGCCGTCCCGACCCAGGCCCGCGGCCGGGTCGCGCTCGGGCGCGTGACGCTCGCTTCCGATCACCCGCTGGGGTTGTGGCGCGGCTGGGCGTACGTGCATTTTCCCCTCGCGGGGATCGCCTATCCTGCGCCGGAGCTGCATTCTCCCCCACTGCCGGCCGCCGCGCGGGCCACCGACGGTCACGGCAAGGGACGCGGCGAAGACGCGGACCTCGCGGGGTTGCGCGAATACCAGCGCGGCGACCCGCTGCAGCGCGTCGCCTGGAAAGCCGTCGCACGCGGCGCCGGCTGGTTCAGCAAGTCCTTCGAAGGCGCCGGCGGCCAGGGGCCGTTGCAGCTGTCCTTCGCCGCGCTCCCGGCCCGGATGTCGACCGAAGCCAAGCTCTCGCGACTGTGCGCGTGGGTGCTCGCGGCCGAGCGTGCGGCGCGGCCGTTCGCGCTGTCGCTGCCCGGGGTGCTGCTGCCTTCGGGCATGTCCGAAGCTCACCGGCGCGCTGCCCTGACCGCCCTCGCGCTGTTCCCGCCGGACAGCTGATGGCCGCGCTGATTTCGGCATGGCGGCGTCCGCCGGCGGCGGGCCGCGCTGCGGCCGGCGCGGCATCGACACTGTCGGCGACCCAGATCGGGGCGCTCGGCGTCCTGCTCGCCGCGGCACAGCTTCCGCTGGTCCTGCACCTGCCGCTGTGGATCGCGGGCTTCGGGCTGCTGCTGGTCGCGCTGCGCTTTGCGCTGCTGCGGCGTGATCGGCTGCGTCCCTACGCCAAGCCGGCGCGCATCCCAGCCTGGGCGCTCGCGATCTTCGCGCTGCTGATCGCGATCGCGGTGCGCAAGTCGTACGGCTATTTCCTCGGCCGCGATCCCTGCGTCGCTTTCCTCTTCGTCCTCGTGGGCATCAAGTACCTCGAGTTGCGCACGCTGCGCGACGGCAGCCTGCTCGTCTGCCTCGCGCTGTTCCTGCTGGTCACGCCGTTCTTCTACGACCAATCGATCGTCGCGGGGTTGGCCGCGCTGCCCGCCATCCTGGCTGCGGGAGCGGCGCTGGATGCGCTGTCGCGCGGCGAGCACGGCCTGCCGGCGCGCAGCTGGCGCGCAACCTGGACGCGCACCGCAGCGTTGATCGCGCAGGGCTTGCCGATCGCGGCGGGTCTGTTTTTGCTGTTCCCGCGCCTTGCAAGCCCGCTGTGGGGGCTGCCGGCCGATCATGCAGCGCGCAGCGGACTCTCCGACCGGATGGCGCCGGGATCGATCAGCGAGCTGTCGCTGTCCGATGCGGTGGCCTTTCGCGTCGATTTCGACGGCCCACCGCCACCGCGCGCCGCGCGCTACTGGCGCGGGCCGGTGCTGTCGCTGTTCAACGGGCGCGAATGGCGCGCGCTGCCGCCGCGCGCAGGCGGGCGCCTCGCGAGCGGCGACGGACCGCGCGTGAGCTATTCGGTGACGCTGGAGCCCAATGACCATCGCTGGCTGTTCGCGCTGGATCTGCCCTCGGCACTGCCGCAGATCGATGCCGATCCCGCGCTGCGCACCAGCGCCGGGGGCTTCGCCGGGCTTTCCGGCGACGGGCAGCTGGTGACGCGGCTGCCGGTCACGCAGCCGCTGCGCTACACGCTGCAGTCGATCCTGCGCGATCGCCATCCGGGCGCATCGCGCGGCGACCTCGCCATCGATTCGCAGCCCCCGCCCGGCAACCCGGGCAGCGTCGAATTCGCGCGGGAGCTGCGCAGCCGGCATCCCGACGACCGCGGCTACATCACCGCCGTCCTGAAGTGGTTTCGCGACGAGCCTTTCCATTACACGCTCGCCCCGCCGCTGCTCGGCGACCACCCGGTCGACGAATTCCTGTTCGATACGCGCAGCGGATTCTGCGAGCATTACGCGAGCGCGTTCGTCGTCCTGCTGCGCGCGGCGGGGATTCCCGCGCGGGTGGTCACCGGCTACCAGGGCGGCGACATCAATCCGCGCGGCGGCTACATGATCGTGCGCCAGTCGGACGCGCACGCATGGGCCGAAGCCTGGGTCGACGGCCAGTGGCAGCGCTTCGACCCGACCGCCGCGGTCGCCCCGTCGCGCATCGAGCGGGGTCTCTCCAGCGCCGTTCCGGCAAGCGATCCGGTGCCCCTGCTCGCGCGCGCCGACGGCGGATGGCTGAAGGGTGTGCAGCTCGCGATCGATGCGATCAACTACCAGTGGCGGCGCAACGTCATCGAGTTCAACCGCGACCGGCAGCGCTCGCTGTGGCGGGACTGGAAGCTCGATGCGTTCTCGCCGTGGCAGATCGTCGCGGCGGTGCTGCTCGCGGTGCTTGGCTGGGCGGGAGCGGTGCTCGCGTGGATCGCCGCGAGGCGCACGCGCGGCGAGCGCGCGGTCGTCCTCTGGGACGGACTGTGCAGGCGCCTGGCCCGCGCCGGACTGCCGCGACCGCCGTGGGAAGGGCCGATCGCCTATGCCCAGCGGGCAGCGCAGCGGTGGCCACAGTTCGCGATCGCCTTTCGCGCCATCGGGGAATCGTTTGCGGCGCTGCGCTACGGCAGCGCGTCGGCGCGGACGCCGGAGCGAACCGCCCTGATCGCGACCCTCGAGCGTGCAATCGACGTGCTGCCTTCGCCTTCGGCGCTGCGCGCGATCGGCAAGTAAGCCGCGTCAGACCGGCGGCAGGAACTTCTCCGGGTCCATCGGCTTGCCGAAGCGCCGGATCTCGAAGTGCAGCTTCACCTGGTTGGCGTCGGTGCTGCCCATGTCGGCGATCTTCTGGCCGCGCGCGACCTGCTGGCCTTCCTTCACCAGGATGTCCTGATTGTGCGCGTAGGCCGAGAGATAGGTCGCGTTGTGCTTGATGATGATCAGCTTGCCGTAGCCGCGCAACCCCGACCCCGCATAGACGACGCGGCCTGCCGCACTCGCGTACACCGGGGCGCCCGCGGATCCGGCGATGTCGATGCCCTTGAGGTTCGCCGTATCCGAGAACTGCGCGATCACCTTGCCCTTGGCGGGCCACATCCAGTTCAGCTGATCGTCCCCGGCTGCGGCGGTCGCGGCGGCGGCCGCCACGGCCTGCGCTGGCGCGGCTGCAGCTCCCGGTTGCGCCGGGCCGGGCGCAGGCACCGCGGCGACGACCGCAGTCGATGGCGCCGGAACGGAGCTCGCCTCCAGCGTCAGTTCGCGCACCGCCCGGTCCGAATACGGAAGCTTGATCGCCTTGGGCGAGGTCTTGAGGGCGCCCGCTGCTGCCGGGGCGGCGCCTGCACCGACCCCTGTGCCCGGAGGCGGAATCATGGCGAGGGCCCCGGGGACCGCAGCGGGCGCCGCACGAACGGACTGGCCTGCGGCGGTTGTCCCGGGCGCCGCGACGACCGGAGGCACGCTGTGCAAGGGCGCCGTGGTCACGCCGTCGGGCAGCGTCGTCGCAGCGTTCGGCGCCGCAGCCGTGCTCGTGCCGACGCTGGATGCCCCGGTCGCGCCGCCGGCCGCCCCGATCGGCGCGTACGTCACCCCCACCGGCGCAGCCTCCGGAGCGCCTGCCGACGCGAGGCGTGCAGCGGACGGCGGCTGACCCGGTGCGGTCACGCGCAGCACTTGACCGACGTAGATCCGGTTGACGTTGTCGATGTGGTTCCAGGCCGCGAGCTCGCGGTAATCGAGCCCGTTATCGAGTGCGATCTGGTAGAGCGTGTCGCCGCGCTTGACCGTGTAGGACGCAGCGGGACCCGCCTCGGCGGTCGATCCTCGCGCCGACCCCTGGCCTGCGCCCTCCGGCCGTCCCGCGATGCGATCCTCGACCGGCGCAGGACGTGGATTCGCGCAGCCGGCGGCGACGAGCACCGCCAGCGCCAGTGCCACGGCCTGGCGGACCCGAAAATCGAAGCGGAGGTACGGGAAAAGCGGATACATCGATCCAGCGACTGGCCGGCTGCCCGGAAGTTCAGGCGAGTCCGGGAAGGAGAGGGACGAATCTTACCGCATCGAAGGTCTGCTCGCGGATGCCCGCCACGCCCAGTTCGATGACGGTGAGGCGCTGGGTGCCGCGATCCGCATCGTCGCTGCCGGACAGCGGCAGCACCATCCGCCCGCCGGGCTTCAGGTACTTGAGCAGCGGCGTCGGCACGTGGGTCGCGCCCGCCGTCACGACGATCGCGTCGACGGCCAGTGCCTCGCCGAGGTCGGCACTGCCGTCCGCGTGGGCGAGATGGACGTTGCGGATCTTCAGCGACTGCAGGTGCCGGCGCGCCTTGTTGACCAGCGCCCTGATGCGCTCGACCGAGTAGACGGTGCCGGCGATCTTCGACAGCACGGCGGTCTGGTAGCCGCAGCCGGTGCCGATCTCGAGCACGCTGTCGAGCGTGCGGCCGTTGCGGGCGAGCTCGGACATCCGGGCGACGACCCAGGGCTGCGAGATCGTCTGCCCGTGGCCGATCGGCAGCGGCACGTCGTCGTAGACGCGAATCGCCAGCGCCTCGTCGACGAAGATGTGCCGCGGGACGGCGTTCATCGCCGACAGCACGACCTCGTCGCGTATGCCTTCGCCGCGCAGCCGCTCGACCATCCGCGCCCGCGTACGGTCGGAGGTCATGCCGCTGCCGGTCATTCCAGGTCGATTGCCCGCGCCGAGCGCTCCCATCGCCCGCGTCTCCCTGTGATCCTGCAGATCAATGGCCCATCCACGCAGCAACGCCGGCCATCTGATCGCGATTGGTCAGGTCGATCTGCAGCGGTGTCACCGAAACGCAATTGTTCTCGACGGCGTGGAAATCGGTTCCCTCTCCGGAATCCGCCGCGGGCCCCGCGGCGCCGACCCAGTACACCGTTTCCCCGCGCGGGCTCTGCATCCGCACGACGTCCTCGGCCTTGTGGCGCCGGCCGAGTCGCGTGATCCGGTAGCCTTTCAATGCCGATCGCTCGACGTCGGGCACGTTGACGTTGAGCAGCCACGGACCCGAGGCCCGGCGCTGGTGCCGGTCGAGCAACTCGAGCGCCACCGCCGCCGCGGTCTCGAAATGCGCGGCGGTCTTCGAAGCCAGCGATATCGCGACCGACGGGACCCCGAGCAGGTAGCCTTCGGTCGCCGCGGCGACCGTTCCCGAATAGATCGTGTCGTCGCCCATGTTCGCTCCGAGGTTGATGCCCGAGATCACCATGTCGGGGAGTTCGTCGAGCAGCCCCGTCACCGCGAGATGGACACAGTCGGTGGGCGTGCCGTTGACGAACAGGAACCCGTTGGGGGCGCGGCGCACCGACAGGGGCCGGTCGAGCGTCAGCGAGTTCGAGGCGCCGCTGCGGTCGCGTTCCGGGGCGACGACCGTGAGGTCGGCGCGGGAGCGCAGCGCTGCGGCGAGATGCTCGAGGCCGGGAGCGAAGTAGCCGTCGTCGTTGGAAAGAAGGATACGCATCGATGGGGGCCGCGGCTGCGGCCCTCGACCTCTCGTGAATGACCGCATGCCGCGACCCGAGAATTATACCGTGCGATGCAGCCCGCGCACGGCGCAGGCGCCCCGGCGACGACCGTGCGTCAGCCGCTGTTGCGCAGACCGGCGGCCAGGCCGTTGATCGTCAGGTGAATTGCATGCCGCGAGCGGACGTCGGTGGCACCTGCGCGATAGCGTCGCAGCAGCTCGACCTGCAGGTGGTTGAGGGGGTCGAGGTAGGGGAAGCGGTTGCGGATGCTGCGCGCGAGCGTCGGATTGTCTTCCAGCAGGGTTCGCTGGCCGGTGATCGCCAGGTAATGCGCGAGCGTCCGCGCGTGCTCGGCGGCGATGCGCGCGAACACCGATGCGCGCAGCTCGGCGTCGGGAACGAGCTCGGCGTAGCGCGAGGCGATCGCGAGGTCGGTCTTGGCGAACACCATCCCCATGTTCGACAGCATCGAGCGGAAGAACGGCCAGCGCTCGTGCATCTCCGCCAGCAGCGCGATCCCGCCCGGTGTCGCGGCGAGCCACGCGTCGACGGCCGAGCCGAATCCGTACCACCCTGGCAGCATCAGGCGGCACTGGCCCCAACTGAAGACCCAGGGAATCGCGCGCAGGTCCTCGATCCCCGCCGATGCGCTGCGGGAGGCAGGCCGGCTGCCGATGTTGAGCTCGGCGATTTCCGAGATCGGCGTGGACGCGCGGAAGTAGTCGACGAATCCCGGCGTTCCGTAGACCAGGTCGCGGTACGCGGCGTAGGCGTGCGCGGACAGCCGGTCCATCGCCTCGAAATACACCTGCGCGCGCTCGCCGAGGCGCTCGGCGTCGTGGAGGCTCGCTTCCAGCGTCGCCGCAACCAGCGACTCGAGGTTGCGCCGGCCGAGCTCCGGATCCGAATACTTGCTCGCGATGATCTCGCCCTGCTCGGTGAGCCGCAGGCCACCGCTGACGCTCCCCGCAGGCTGCGCGAGGATCGCGTCGTGGCTGGGGCCGCCGCCGCGGCCGACCGTGCCCCCGCGGCCGTGGAACAGGCGCAGCCCCACGCCGTGCTCGCGAAACGCGTCGACCAGCAGCAGCTCGGCCCGGTACAGCGCCCAGTTCGCCGTCAGGTAGCCGCCGTCCTTGTTGCTGTCGGAATAGCCGAGCATCACCTCCTGCCAGTCGCCGCGGCTCGCGACGAATGCACGGTACCCGGGCAGCGCGAAGGCCTCGCGCATGATCGTGCCGCAGCGCGCCAGATCGTCGATCGTCTCGAACAGCGGCACGACGTTGACCGAGAGCTTTCCGGGCATCGCGAGCCCTACCTCCTTCAGCAGCACCGCGGTCTCGAGCAGGTCGGACACCGACTGGCACTTGGAGATCACGTAGTTCGGCAGGGCATCGCGGCCATAGCCCGCGTGGATGCCGGCAGCCACCTGCAGGATCGCGAGCTCGGAGGACGCGCGCTCGGAATAACCGAGATGCGGCGAGTGCAGCGGGCGCGGGCTCGCGAGCTCGCGTGCCAGCAGCGCCACGCGCTCCATCTCCGGCAAGGCCAGGTAGTCGGGCACGACGTCGGCGCGGACCAGGAGCTCGGCAACGATCTTCTCGTGCACGTCGCTGTTCTGGCGCAGATCGATCGCCGCGAGGTGGAAGCCGAACACGTCGACGGCGCGACGCAGCGGATCGAGCCTGCGCGCCGCCAGGTCGCTCGCACCGTGCGTGGCGAGCGACGCGTCGATGGTGTCGAGGTCGGCGCGGAACTCGCGTGGCAACCGGTACGGCGCCGCCTCTACCTGCGACCGGCGCACCGGGACCATGTCGGTGAGCCCGCGTGCCGTCGCCACGAGTCGCGCGTAGATCCCGATCAGTGCCTGCCGGTAGGGCTCGTCCTGACGATGCGGATTGGTGTCCTGCGCAGTCGCGGCCAGCGCCAGGAGGTCGGGCGACGGCGTCACGAGGCGGGTGGACAGCGAGAGCTCGCCGCCCAGTCGGTGTACCTCGTCGAGGTAGTGCGCGAACGCGACGCCGGCCTGCGCGCGGACCGCATAGGTCAGCGTCTCGGCGACGACGAACGGATTGCCGTCGCGGTCGCCCCCGATCCACGAGCCCATCCTGAAGAACGCCGGTACGCTCGCGGCGGCGCCGAACTCCGCGCGCAGCAGGCGCTCGAGCGATGCATGCAGGCGCGGGATCTCGGCGAGGAAGGTGTAGCCGTAATAGGCGAGGCCGTTGTCGACTTCGTCCTTCACCCGCAGGCGGGTGAGCCGCAGCATCGCCGTCTGCCACAGCTCGAGCACCAGGACGTGCAGCCGGAACGCGAGGTCCGCGGACTCGTCTGGCGTCAGCGTCGTGCGGTCGCGCCAGGTGAGCAGGCGCGCGATCTCGCGTTCGACGTCGAGGATGGCCTTGCGCTGGACCTCGGTCGGGTGCGCCGTCAGCACCGGGCTGATCAACGCGTCGTCGAGCCAGCGCGTTATCGCATCGAGGTCCACCCCCGCCGCGCGCAGCTTCGCCAGCGCGTCGGCGAGGTCGCCCGGCCGCGAGGGCGACCCGGCGAGCGCATGCGCCCGCCGGCGCCGGTTCTGGTGGACGTCCTCGGCGATGTTGGCGAGATGCGAGAAGTAGCTGAAGGCGCGCACGACGTGCAGTACCGCGGCGATGGCCAGCGGATTCAGCAGCGCGGCAAGCTCCTGGCGCGCAAGGTCGGCATCCGGCCCGGTCGCGCGACGGAAGCGGATCGCCGTCTGGCGGATCGCCTCGGTCCGGGCATAACCGTCCTCCCCCGTCTGCGCCCGCAGCACCTCGCCCAGCACCCGGCCCAGCAGGCGCGTGTCCTCCTTGAGCGGGAGGTCCTTGTCGGCGGGGTTCGGCGCGTTCATCGCAAGCCTCGTGGTGGGCGCCGAGGGTCTGCCTGCGGCATGGTGATGGATCCGATGCTAGCATTGGAATGCGGGTCGGCCACGCCGCTCCCGCGTCCGGCAACGCCGAAACGCCCATGCACGCCAACCTCGATGCTCAATCGCCCGACCTGACCGCAGCCGCGCAGCGCCTGCGTCCGGCACGGCTCGCCGACCTGTTCGCGCAGGATCCCGAGCGCGCGCGCAGGCTTTCGTTCGGCTGGAATGACTGGCACGTCGACGTCTCCAAGGAGCGGATCGATGCGCCGGCGCTGGCACAGCTGCTGCAGCTCGCGACGCAGGCGAATCTCGCGCACTGGATCGCCGCGCTGTTCGCGGGCGAGAAGCTGAACCTGTCCGAGCAGCGTCCCGCCCTCCATCCCGCGCTGCGCGCACCCGATGCCGACGCGGTCGTCGTCGATGGCGTCGACGTCGCGGCCGAGATGCGCGCCACCCGCGAGCGCATGGCGACGCTGGCGACCGCGATTCGCGACCGCCAGCGCGTCGGCGCGACCGGCAGGCCGATCACGCAGATCGTCAACATCGGCATCGGCGGCTCGGACCTCGGCCCGCGCCTGTGCTGCGACGCGCTGGCGGACCCCGGCGAAACGGCCGCGGGCTCGCCGGAGATCGCGTTCGTGTCGAACGTCGATCCCGCCCACCTCGCCCGGACGCTGGCGCGATGCGATGCGGCCGCGACGCTGTTCATCGTCACCTCGAAGACTTTCACGACCCAGGAGACCCTCGCCAATGCGCAGGGCGCGCGCGCGTGGCTCGCCCGCGAGCTCGGTGCGACGGCCGGGCTCGCGCCCCATTTCGTCGCCGTGACGACCAACGTCGGCGCGGCGCGCGCGTTCGGCATGCGCGAGGACGACATCTTCCCGATGGCCGAAGGCGTCGGCGGCCGGTACTCGCTGTGGTCGGCCGTCGGGCTCTCGATCGCGCTGCGACTCGGCTGGCGGCGCTTCGCCGAGATGCTCGAGGGCGCGCATGCGATGGACCTGCATTTCAGGCAGACGCCTTTCCCGCGCAACCTGCCGGTGATCCTCGGAGTTCTCGCCTGCTGGAACACGCGCTGGCTCGGCCATTCGCAACGGGTCGTCGTGCCGTATGCGCAGGCGCTCGCACGGCTTCCGGCCTACCTTCAGCAGCTTCAGCTCGAGAGCAACGGCAAGAGCGTGACCCGCGACGGCGCAGCCCTGCGGGCGCCCAGCGCCGCCGCGGTCTGGGGCGACGTCGGGACCGACAGCCAGCACGCGTTCTTCCAGTGGCTGCACCAGGGAACGCAGGAGGTCCCGGTCGAGTTCATCGTCCCGGTGCGCGCGCGACATCCGCTCGGTGACCAGCAGCGGCTTCTCGTCGCGAACGCGCTCGCCCAGGCGCAGGCGCTGCTCGTCGGGCGCCACGACGACGCGCTGCGGAAGGAACTCCTGGCGCAGGGCTACGCCGGCACGCAGCTCGAAGCCGCGATCGCCGCGCGGCGCTGCCCGGGCAACCGCGCATCGACGACGATCCTGCTGCCGCAACTCGACGCACGCAATCTCGGCGCCCTGCTCGCCCTGTACGAGCACCGCACCTTCGTCGAAGCGATCCTCTACGGCATCAATCCCTTCGATCAGTGGGGCGTCGAGCTCGGCAAGACGCTCGCCAAGCCGGTCGCAGCGGCGCTCGCCGGCGATGCGCATGCGGTCGACGGCGCCGACGCGTCGACGCGGACGCTGGTCGAGAAAGCGCGCGCGCTCGCCGCGGACGGGCGCTAAGACCGGCGTACGTACGGTTCACGCAGGCGCCTCGGGCGGGAACCCGGCGCAGCGCGCCCCGAGCCGACGCAGACAGGAGGTGCGCGCACCGATGCCGCTGCACGTCATGGCGAAGCTATGGCGCCGGATTCGCGTCGTGCGCCGCGCGCAGCTCCTCCGCGAGCCGGGTCACGGCGGCGGCGTAGAGGCGGCTCTTATTGTAGCGCGTGATCACGTAGAAATTGGGATAGGCGATCCACAGGCTGGTCGCGGGCTTCGACGGGTCGGCCGGCTCGCCGTCCGGGGGATCGGGCTGCTCCTCGAGAAGCAGCAATCCGACCGGGTCCTGCAGCGTCGGATCCGGCCCGCCTTCGGGCGCGACGCCGTCGGCACTCCACGCCGCCAGCGGACGTCGCTCGCTGATCCCGCCGTCGAGTCGCGCCAGCGCCGCATCGCGTTGCGACGGCTCGACCGTGGCCTTCGCCCAGATCGGCTGGCCACGCGCCCAGTCGTGGCGAGCGAAGTAGTTCGCGACGCTGCCGATGACGTCGTCGCTGCTGTCCCACAGGTCGATCCGGCCGTCGCCGTCGAAATCGACGCCATAGCGCCGCAGGCTGCCGGGCATGAACTGCGGTAGTCCCATCGCGCCCGCGAACGATCCGCGCGGAACCAGCGGTGAAAGCTTCTCGTCGCGCGCATACAGCAGGAACTCGCGGAGCTCGTTGCGGAAATATGCAGCCCGGCGCGGATAGTCGAACGCAAGGGTGGCCAGCGCGTCGATGACGCGGTAGCTTCCGGTGTTGCGGCCGTAGAACGTTTCGACGCCGATGATCGCGACGACGATTTCGGGCGGGACGCCGAATTCGACCTCGGCACGGTCGAGCGCCTGCTCGTGGGCGCGCCAGAACTCGACGCCGGCGCCGATGCGCTCCTCGTTCACGAATCGTGGCGCGTATTCGTACCACTTCGGAGGCGCGAGCAATGGCCGCTGCATCGCCTCGACGATCTTCGCCTGGTAGCGCGCGTCGCCCAGCCAGCGCCCGAGGCTCGCCCGCGAGAAGCCGTCATCGCGGACGAGCTCGTCGATGAAGCGGCGCACGTCGCGGCGCCCGGCGTAGAACGGCGCGGCGTGCGGCTTCGCCCCGCGGCGAGGCCGGGCGATCGCGGCCGGCGCCGTCGCGACGGACGCAATGGCCATCGCGAGGATGAAGAGCGTGCGGCGGCGCGACAACGTGATCATGATGCAGCTTCGGCGAATGGTATCATCGCGCGCGCCTCGCGCATTCACGCATTCCCGTTCACACCCGACCCGCCGCGCGGCACGCAGCGCCGATGCACAAACTCTATCCGCTGTTCCGCCCGCTGCTGTTCGCCGCGGATCCCGAGCTGGCGCACGAGATCGCCTTCGCGGGTCTCGACGCCGCCGCCAAAACCGGCGTCGCGCAGCTCTTCGCGCCGCGCCTGCCCGCCTCGCCGGTCGAGGTGATGGGCATCCGCTTTCCCAATCGCGTCGGCCTCGCCGCGGGCCTCGACAAGAACGCCGAGCACCTCGCGGGCCTGGCGACGCTGGGCTTCGGCTTTCTCGAAGCGGGAACGGTGACGCCACGCCCGCAACCGGGCAATCCGCGCCCGCGCATGTTTCGCGTCGTCGAGGCACAGGGGCTGATCAACCGGCTGGGATTCAACAACCTCGGCGTCGAGCGCTTCGTCGCCAACGTCGCGCGTTCCGGGTACCGCGGCGTGCTGGGCGTCAACATCGGCAAGAATTTCGACACGCCGAACGAGCGCGCGGCCGACGACTACGTGAGCTGCCTCCGGGCCGTCTACGACTGCGCGACCTACGTGACGGTCAACATTTCGTCGCCGAACACTAAGGGCTTGCGCGATCTCCAGGCCGAGGACGCGCTTTCGGCACTGCTCGAGCGCGTCGTCGGCGAGCGCGACCGGCTTGCCGAGGCCCGCGGACGCCGGCTTCCCCTGGCGGTAAAGATTGCACCCGACCTCGACGCCGATGCGCTGCGCGGGATCGCGCGGCTGCTGCTCCGACACCGGATCGATGCCGTGATCGCGACCAACACGACGATCGCGCGCGACGGCGTCGCCGGCCTGCCGCACGCCGACGAGGCCGGCGGCCTGTCGGGCGCGCCGCTGCGCGCGCGCTCGATGGCGGTGCTGCGCCTGCTGGCCGATGCGCTCGCCGGGGCGCTGCCGATCATCGGCGTCGGCGGGATCATGAGCGCCGACGACGCACGCGAGAAGATCGCAGCCGGCGCATCGCTGGTCCAGCTCTACACCGGATTGATCTACCGCGGCCCGGATCTGGTCGCGCAGTGCGTGCGCGCGCTGGCGACCTGACCGACGGGTCGCTTCAGCGCGACGCGACGAGGATCTTCGCGTCGGCCTCGGCGACGAGCGTCCCGTCCTGGATCGTCCCCCTGCCCGCGAGCACGACGATTCCGCCGCGGTGCGCGGGTTTCGGGAGCAACTCGGTGATCGTCCAGCGCGAGGTCAGCGTGTCTCCGGCGCGCACCGGCGCGAGGAACCGCGCGCGGTGCTCGAGATACGCGATCGCCGTCCCGTGGAAATACATCCCGACCGCCGCCCCCATGATCGCGGACGTCATCATCCCGTGCAGGATGGGCGTGCCGAACCGGGTTCCCTTCGCGTATTCGGCATTGGTGTGATGCGGATTGAAGTCGCCGATCAATCCGGCCCCCAGCACGAGATGCGTCTCGGTCACGGTCACCGCGCTCGCGAACCGGTCACCCGGACCGACCTCGTCGAAGGCCTTGCCGCTGCCTTCCAGCGCATTCATGCGGGCCTCGCAGGTGAAGGCTGCCTGCGCAGCGCGGAGAGTTCGGCGAGACACAGTTCTGCGAACGCGATGCCCGCATAGACCGGCAGCACCAGGATGTTGAACACGGGCACGAGCGACAGCGGCGACAGCAGCAGGCCGAGCGCGAACAGCCGCCCGCGGCTCTGCCGCAGGACGGTGCGGATCTCGTCGCCGCTCGCGTGCAGGGCAAGGGCATCGTAACAGAACGCCCGCTGGGTGAACCAGGCGTTCAGCAGCAGCGACGCCGCGACGTAGAGCGGCGGCACGACGAGCAGGGGCAGCGTGGCGAGCCACAGCGGGACGAAGATCGCGACCGCGGCGATCGCATTGGCGAAGCTGCCGGTGACGGTGCCGCCGTCACGGGCGGCGAGCGCCGGGAAATGCCGCGACGCCACGGCGCGCACGATCACCGGCATCGCCAGCACGGCGACGGCGACCAGCCCGGTCGCGACCGCGAGCACCGCAATCACGACGGCAGCGAGCACCGCTGCCAGCGCCGTTTGCAGCGTGATGCCGCCGGCTTCGGTCGCGCCGAACCATCCTGCGACCGTCGCGACCAGCGGATGCCATGCCGCAATCCCGATCGCGATCCAGGCGAGCGCGGCGACGAGGAGCGGCATCGTCGCGATCCCGACGATGCGCGGACTGAGCACGAGGGGCAGTGCGCGTTGCAGCGCAGCGAGAATCGGTCTCAGATGCAGCAGCCTGCGGACGAGGGAGGCATGCGGACCCTCCGGACCACCGGGCGGCGAATGCCTAGACGGCGGCCGCTTCGAGCTCGAAACGGCCGTTGAACTCGCTCAGCACGCTGGTGAACGCGCGGTCGATCAGCGGCTCGGCCTCGACCAGGCGGGCGCGATTGATGCGGAACTGCTCGGCGAGGTGCTCGGCGGTCATCGACAGGGCCTTCTGCCCCTGCCGATTCGTGAACAGGTAGGTGCCGCGCAGCGGGCTGACCCAGGCCAGCTTGGCGAACGACAGCTGGGCATCCTCGTCCTCGAACTCGGCCCACTGGCCGCGCTCCAGGCTGCTCGCGATCTCCAGGTACTCGTCCTCGAGCACCGCGGACCCGGCATCGGGCACCTCCGGCTGCGCCGGCGCCATGGCGGCTGCGAGTGCTTCGGCCCGCGCGGCCGCTGCGGTGTCGCCCGAGGCCTTCGCCGCCTCGGCTTCCGCGCGCGCGGCTTCCGCGACGGCGGCCGTCGGCGAGGACACCGCGGCCAGCGCGGGTTTCACCGCGGCCGCGTGGGCCTCGACCAGGTGCGACATGAATGCCTCGCGCTGACCCGGCGCCCATTGCGCCGCCGGGACCGTCGCGTTGAGTCGCTTGAGCAGCGACGGCAGCATCGCGACCAGATGCTTGCGGTCCTCGGCCGACTTCTTCGGCTGCACGCTCCAGACGAGGTCCTCGAGCGTGGCGACCCCCGAGGTCCAGGCCTCGCTTTCCTCTCCGTCGCGCAGGTAGATCACCTCCAGTGCCCGCTGCAGATTGCCGCGCAGGAACTGGGCCAGGAACTGCGGAATCGGGTAGCTCTCGACGCGCCGCTCGACTTCCGACTTCGCGATCGCCCCCGCGAGGTCTTTGCGGTCGCTCTGGTTGATCTCCTCGGCGCTGGTCGCGAAGTTCTCCTCCGCAACGCGTTCCTCCGACGAGAGGAAGGTCTCGAGCTCGGCGCGCAGCTGGTCGAAGATCGCGAGATCGTCGGCGAATCCGTCGATGATCCGGTGGACGATCTTCTCGATCATCCGGTAGAGCGGATCTTCCTGTCCCATCTCGGGCGCCCAGCCGAGACCCGCCGCGGCGAGCGCATTGACGAGCAGGCGCGATGGGTGGGATTTCCTGGCGAAGAACGCTCCGTCGAGCATCGCCACCTTGAGCACCGGGATCTGCAGCCGTGCGAGCAGGGCCTTGATGCCGTCGGGAAGGTCGCGCGTCTCGAAGATGAAATCGAACAGCATCGCGACCATCTCGATGGTCATCGCCTCGAGCTGGTTGGCGCGCTGTCCGAGCGCCGAATCCTGCAGGTCGCGCAAGACGTTGTGCATCCCCTGCGGAATGCCGACGAATCCGACCTGGGCGCCTTCGACGTCGAATCCGGTCTGTCCGGCCTGCAGGCGCGTCAGGCCTTCATGCAGGCTCGGCGTCGCGAGTATCGGCGCCCCGGGCACGTAGCCCGACGGGGTCGGCGCCAGCGGTGCGAAAGCCTGGGCGCCGGTGGGCGGCGCCGGATGCCCTGCCAGCGGGAAGCCGCCCTTCGATGCGAGCTGACGGAACATCGCCATGATGTCCGTTTCCGACCCGGGCTGCTGCGCCTCGGGCTTTTTCGCCGCGGCAAGCGCCTTCGCGCCCGGCGGGCGCTGCCCCGGACGGCGCGCCGAACCCGCGGGGATTATGCGCAGGTTGGCGAGATGCCGGTTGACGTCGGCGTAGATCGCACTGATCTCGCCGAGCGGCGCCTGGTTCAGCTCTTTCAGGATCAGGAACTTGATCTTGCGCTCGGCCTTGAGGCCGTCGACCGCCTCCGCGAATGCGCCGATCACGGTCGCCGGCCCGAGCGGATTGTCGGCGGACTCGAGATCCGACCGCCCCAGCAGATGACCGATGCCGCGGTTCAGGGTGATCAGGTCCTCGTGGCAGAGGTTCTCGACGATGCGCACGATGTTGCCGGTCAGCACCGAATGGTCGAGCGTGGTCACGTCGACCAGGGCGAGCTTGGTCGCGTCGACCTTGGAGAAATCGGTCTTCTGGTCCGCCTTCCCCGACACCCGCGCCTCGAAGTCGGCGCGCAGCCGCTTCTCGAAAGCCGCCATCAGTTCGGCGCGATCCGCCTTGAGGGTCTGTCGCGCCTCGAGGTACAGCTGCTGCTCGTCGCGCACGTCGGTCTTGCCTGCACGTTCCAGCAGCATGTCGCAGATGCGATCCTGCAATCCCGCGAACGACAGCAGCAGCCGATGGACCGTGAGGTCGCGGCAATCGGAAAGTATCTTCGCCAGTTCCCGGGGAATCGGGCGGCGGGCGGGCGCGACGCTGGACGTCAAGTTCACGGCTGCAACGGTCGCGGCGAGGGTGGCATCGAGATTGAGTGACCTAGCCGGTTCAAGGCGTTAGGGCCCTTTTTGGCAGAGTCACTCTAACATGACGCAAAGCGGCATGCCAATGCGAAACGCGGCCTTTCACCGGGAAATCTCGGCCCAGGCGCGCTCGATTCTCTTGAATGACACAGGGGTCGGCGTACGCAGTTCCTGGGCGTACAGCGACACGCGCAACTCCTCGAGCATCCAGCGGAAAGCCTCCAGCGCCGGCGACACGCGACCCGCCCGCCGCTCGGCCTCGGCCCGCTCGCGGTAGCGCGTCCACCACTGCCCCAGCTGCGCCGCGTGCCGCGCGTCGCGGTCGGGGTGCTCGGCGTGGCGCAGGATCCGGCGCGACAGGGCCTGCAGGTAGCGCGGCAGGTGCTGGAGCTGGGCCCAGGGTGTCGCGCCGACGAAGCCGGGGTAGACCAGTGCATCGCGCTGGGCCTTCGCCTCCGCGGCCAGCGCGCGCGCCCCTGCGGGCAGCGCCGCGATCTTCTGCGACAGCGCATGGTGTTCGCCGGCGATCGCCGCCAGCAGGCGCCATGCGCCCTCTGCCACCGCCGGCAGCCGGGTGCGGGCGCGCCTGACCTGCTCGGCATAGGCCGGCGCATTGCGCGGCAAGGCGTCGTCGCCGAGGAACGCCCGGTCGGCGACGGCGCCGCGCAGGTCCTCGAGCAGGCGTTCGGGGGGGACGGCGGCACGCAGCTGCATCGCCGTCGTCGTCCACTCCGGGGGCGGCTTGATCCGTTGCCGCAGCGCGTCGCCCAGCTCGATGGCGATCAGCCTGACGATGCCACCGCGCGACGCGACGTCGGCGGCATCGCGCGTATCGAGCAGCGTCAGCGCGACGCCCTGGCCTTCGTCGACCAGCGCCGGATAGCCGGTCAGCCGCTGGCCGTCGCGCTCGACGGTCAGCGACTCGGGGAGCTCGCCGAAATCCCAGCGCGTGAGTCCCTTGCGTTCGAACTGCGGGCCTTCGGCGACGAACGACATCCTTGCGGCATCGGCCAGGCGCAGCCTCAGCGCCGCCAGGTCGCGGTCCATCCCGAGCTCCTGCCCCCCCGCGTCGACGACCCGCAGGTTCATCCGCAGGTGCGTCGGCAGCGCCGTCGCATCGAAGGCCTCGGCCGGCGGTGCGTCACCGAGCTTCGCGCGCAGGAAATCGCGCAGCGCCGCGACCAGGGGCCGGCCGGCATCCGGTTCCCCGGCCAGAAATTCGGTGACCGTCTCGGGCAGCGGAATCAGCCGGTTCCGCCAGGCCTTGGGCAGCGACTTCAGGTAGTGCGCGGCCTTGTCGCGGATCATCCCCGGAACGAGCCAGTCCAGCGTCGCCACGTCGACCTGGTTCAGGCGCGCAAGCGGCACGGTGAGCGTCAATCCGTCGAGCGGATGACCCGGGGAGTAGCGGTACTCGAGGGGCAGATCGGCGTCCGCGGTGCGCAGCGACCGCGGAAACAGTTCCTCGGTGACCTGCGATGCCGCGTGCCGCATCAGGTCGTCGCGCGTGAACTCGAGGCGCGCCGGCTCTTTCGCCTCGGCGCCCTTGCGCCAGGCCTCGAATCCGGCGCGGCTGTGGATGCCGTCGGGAATGCGCGAAGCGTAGAGGGCGGCCAGCGTGTCGTCGTCGACCAGCACGTCCTGCCGGCGCGCCTTGTGCTCGAGCTCGGAGACTTCGGCGACGAGCCGCCGGTTGTGCGTGAGGAACGGCGCCTCGACGCCCAGGTCGCCTTCGACCAGCGCCTCGCGGATGAAGACGTCGCGCGCTTGCCCGGGATCGATCGCGCCCCAGGACACCGGGCGCCGCGGACACAGCGTCAGGCCGTAGAGCTTCACGCGCTCGCTCGCGACGACCTCGCCGCGACGGCGATCCCAGCGCGGCTCGAAGTACTCGCGGTCGACGCGCTCGCCCGCGACCGCCTCGATCCATTCCGGCTCCACGCGTCCGGCGCAGCGCGCGTACAGGCGCGTCGTCTCCGTCAACTCGGCGGCGAGGACCCATTTCGGCGCCTTCTTCGCGATGCCCGTCCCCGGGTGCAGGAAGAACGCGAGCCCCCGCGTGCCGTCGTATTGCCCGGCGCCCGAGCCGGGCGCCGTCGCCTTCGTCCCGATGTTGCCGAGCAGGCCGGCCAGCAGCGAACGATGGATCGCCTCGTAGCGCGCCGAGTCCTGCGTCGCCGGCAACCTCGCGTCGACGCTCCAGCCCGCTTCGGTCAGCGCCGCGCAGAGCTGCGCATGCACGTCGCGCCATTCGGTGAGCCGCAGGAAGGACACGAAGCGGGCGCGACACTCCTGCACGCGCTTGCGATGCGACAGCGCGCGCTGCTCGCCGCTGTCGAAGAACTCCCACAGCGCCAGCAGCGACAGGAAATCGGAGCGCTCGTCGCGGAACTGCAGATGCGCCTGGTCGGCCGCCTGTGCCCGCTCCAGCGGCCTCTCGCGCGGATCGGGGACCGCCAGCGCGGCGGCGATCACCAGTGCCTCCGCGAGGCAGCCGTGGTCCCGGGCGGCCTGAACGATGCGCCCGATCCGCGGGTCGAGCGGCAGTCGGGCGAGCTCGCGACCGCGCTCCGTCAAGCGGCGCTGCGCATCGAAGGCGTCGAGCTCCTGCAGCAGCTGGTAGCCGTCGGCGATCGCACGCGGCGACGGTCGGTCGACGAAGGGAAACGCGGCAACATCGCCCAGCCCCAGCGCGGCCATCCGCAGGATGACCGATGCAAGCGAGCTCCTCAGGATCTCCGGGTCGGTGTGGGCTGGGCGTGCGGCGTATTCCTCCTCGTCGTAGAGCCGGACGCAGATGCCGTCCCGGACGCGTCCGCAACGCCCTGCGCGCTGGTTCGCCGAGGCCTGCGAGATCTTCTCGATCTGCAGCAGCGTCGTCTTGTTGCGCAGCGAGTAGCGCTTGACCCGCGCGAGACCGGCGTCGATCACGTAGCGGATCCCGGGAACCGTCAGCGAGGTCTCGGCGACGTTGGTCGCGAGGACGATGCGCCGGCCGCGCGAGGGCGCGAACACGCGCTGCTGTGCCTCGACGGTCAGCCGCGCGTACAGCGGGAGGATCTCGATCGCCTGCGCATAAGGTCGCCTCGCGAGCACCCGGCGCAGCACGTCGCCGGTCTCGCGGATCTCCCGCTCGCCGGGCAGGAACACGAGGATGTCGCCCGGCCCTTCGCGCCACAGGTCTTCCGCCGCGGTCGCAACCGCCTCCTCGAGCTCCTCCTCGTCGTCGGCCTCCTCGCCGGCCGTGCGCAGCGGCCGGTAGCGCAGCTCGATCGGGTACATCCGGCCCGACACCGCGATGACGGGCGCCGGGCCCTGCGCACCGGCGAAGTGCTGCGCGAAGCGCTCCGCGTCGATCGTCGCCGAAGTGATGATCAGCTTGAGATCGGGGCGACGTGCGAGCAGCTGCTTCAGGTACCCCAGCAGGAAATCGATGTTGAGGCTGCGTTCGTGGGCCTCGTCGACGATGATCGTGTCGTAGCGCAGCAGGTCGCGGTCGCCCTGCGTCTCCGCGAGCAGGATGCCGTCGGTCATCAGCTTGATGTACGCGTCGCGGCGCGTGTGATCGCTGAAGCGGACCTTGTAGCCGACCGCCTCGCCCGGCGGCGTGCCGAGCTCCTGCGCGATGCGCGCGGCGACCGATCGCGCCGCAATGCGTCGCGGCTGCGTGTGCGCGATCTGGCCGCGCTCGCCGCGCCCGAGCGCGAGGCAGATCTTTGGCAGCTGCGTCGTCTTGCCCGAGCCGGTCTCGCCCGACACGACCACCACCTGGTGCCCGCGGATCGCCGCGGCGATCTCGTCGGCGCGCTGCGCAACCGGCAGGTCGGGCGGATAGTCGACGCGCGGCTTGCCCGCGGCGCGCGCGCTGCGCATCCGGGCCGAGCGCTCGATGTCGGCGGCGATCCGCGCCAGGCCCTCCTCGCCTTCGCGCGTCCGCTGCGCGCGCTCGATCCTCGCGGCGAGCCGCGGCTCGTCGACGGCCATCGTCAGCGGGAGCGACGCGTGCAGCGCCGCGATCGTCCGCGTCACTCCGCGATCGGCGCCGGCACCGCCGCCGGCACCGGCACAGCCGCGGCCCCGCCCCGGAGCCAGCGCGTCATCAGCCAGGCGACGGCGACCGTCGCGACCGCGCTCGCCGCGAACAGCCCCAGCGATCCCGACTGCGCGGCCGTGGCTGCCCCGTGCAGCAGCGCGACGGTCGCGGCGAACGCAGGCACCATCCGCAGGTCGTAGCGCAGCAGCAGCAACAGCACGCCGGAGGCCATCGCGCCGGCGATCAGTCCGGTGAACAGCGCGCCTGCAGGATTGGCGCGGCCCTGCGCGAGCGCGGTCGCGCATTCCAGCGCGACGACGATGGCGACCGCGAGCCAGACGCGCCGCGTGAAGCCGCGCGTCAGCAGCGACACCGCGTACACGACGAACAGCTCGGCGCTGGCGAGCATGATGAAATCCAGACCCGAAAGCACCGCCCCGACCCAGGGGGAATAGAGCGATGCCCAGGCCGCGGCCGGCCACAGCGGCGTATCGCGGACCCCGAGCGCGCCGAGTGCCGACTGCAGGCCGACGACGACCGCGCCACCCGCGACGGCGGCGAGGGTCGCGGGCCAGCGGCCGACGCGCGC
>JAJXTF010000121.1 GCA_021784125.1 Pseudomonadota bacterium
CGGAATAGTCACGGCACGCGGCTGACTTGCGGCTCGGGTCGGGGCGGCGCAGCCGGCAGCCGCGCCCCGGGTTCGCCCCCGAGCAACGACCGTTGACGCGCACGAGCAGACGACCAATACTGAGCTACGCGTGAAGGGACGATCCTTTCGCCCACGCGCGATCATGGCCCTCGGTCACGAGGCCCCGCCCGAACCTTGGTCGACGAAGGAAGGGGACGAAGATGACGAACGCGCTTCGAATTTCACCACTCGTGGTTTCGGCGATGCTGTTCCTGTGCCTGGGCCCGGGCGTTGCCCGCGTGCACGCCGCGGGGGAGCAGGCGGAGCAGTTCACGCCTGAATACCGTCAGCTGCATACGACCTACGACGCCAAGCACTCCCCCAAACTCGTCGCGCCCGACTCCGTCAGGCGCGGCGAGTGGTTCAACGTCACGATCAGCGTCGGTGCCGGCGGGCAGCACCCCTCGCTGCCCGAGCATTCCATCCGTTACATCGCGCTCTACAAGGACACGGTGGAGATCGAGCGCGCATATCTCCACCCCGTGTATTCCGCGCCGACGGTGACGTTCACGATCGCGCTGGACGAGGGCGGATCACTGCGGGCCATCGCCGAGCCCAATCATTCGGCCGCCTGGGAAACCTCGAAGAAGATCGAAGTACTTCCCTGACGCGCGCGGCGTCAGGGAGCCTTCATCTGGACGGTGACCGGCGTGGGCTGCGGCTCGCCGACCGTGACCTGCACCGAGGTCGTGCCGAGGCGTTCCTGCCAGACCTTCAACCGGTAGTTGCCGGGGGGGAGGTTGTCGAACTCGAACTGTCCGTCCGCGCCGGTGATGGCGTAGTACGGGTGCGCGGCGACGACCACCCATGCCTCCATCCAGGCGTGGAGGTCGCAGGTGATCTTGATGATCTCGGGCTTGGCAAACGTGACCGAGATCGTGCGATTCTTGGGCTGCGTGCGATTGAACGAAACGTTGTCCTTCGGCGTGGCATGAATGTTGTGAAGCAGGCGGTCGCTGTTCAGGAAATCGACGGTGCCACCTGCCGGGACCAGGACGACGCGTGGCACGTACACGCACGCCTTCTGGTCCATTTCCACCTTGTCGGCTCGCGCAGGCCACGCGGCACCGGCCGGAGGATTTTCCAACCACACGACGGCATTCCCGATCTCCTTGCGGGGCGACAGCAGCAGGTCCGCCGCGTCCTTCTCGGTGCCGCACACGTACTGATCGATCGTCACGTCGATCTTCCGTGGCGCCGGTGCGGCACCGGCGAGGACGACCTTTCCCTTGATGACGCCGGCGAAGCTCGGTCCGGACAGGCACAGCAGTCCGGCGAGCAGAGCGGTCAGGCAGCGCGTGACTCGCCCCCGTCTCGACGTACGCAGCGTACCTGCGCCCGATGCTTGATGGCGAGCGATCCACATTCCCAATTCCGCCTCCCTTCGACCACGTCCGGCTCACTGTAGCGCAAGGGTGAGGGGGGGTAAAGCGGCCCATTCCCCTACGCGGACGACGGGTAGGACGGCGCTGAACAAAGTGTTATTCTGAATCGACAAGCCATCGTCAGCCGAGCGACAAAAAATCAAGCTCGAGCAATTCGCTGCGCAGTTCCTCGACCGATTCCCGCTCGGCGCGCTGGTGCGGTGGGTGGCAGGCATTCGCGCCTCCGTCCATACCAAGCTTCTGGCCGGCTTCCTGATCGTCACGCTGCTGTTCATCACGATGGCCGTGGCGAGCCTGCTGGCGCAGGTGAGCACGACACGACAGAGTCGGCTGCTCGATCAGGCGCATGAGCGGGTCGACACGGCCCAGCAGGTCGAGTATTCGCTGGCCCGACAGATGCATTTCACCGCGCTCGCGCTGCTTTCGCAGAAGGAGGCCGCGATCGCGAGGGTCCTGCGCGAGAACAACCGCTTCAACAGCACGCTCGCCAGCCTGGAAGCGGAGGCGACGACCGAGCAGCACGGTCTCATCGAGAAGATCCGCTCCTCGCAGGACGATGCGATGGCCACGGTAGCCGACATGGCCAATGCAATCCGCGACGGCAAGCTCGGCACCGTGACGGGGGCGCTTCTCGATCGCCTCGAGCGCCTCGACGACGACATCACGATGCGCGTCGGACAGCTCGTGGAGGCGGAGCAGAGCCGAATGGCCAGGTTGCGCGACAACGTCAATGCCGCCAATCGCACCTCCCTGATCCTGACGACCGTCTTCGCGGTGAGCGCAGGGCTTCTCGCCTGGCTCTGCGGCTTCGTCATCTCGTGGTCTTTCATACTTCCGGTGCGGGAGGCCCAGAAGTTCCTGGGTCACGTCGCGGCGGGCGATTTCGCGCGCAGCATCTCGGTGCCGAATCGCGACGAATTCGGCGCCCTGGGAAACAGCCTCAACCACATGAGCCGCGAGCTCCACCGTCTGGATACGGAGCAACGCCGCGCGGTCTCCGAGCTCGGGCGCCTGAACGCGCAGCTCACGGCCTCGGTCAAGCAGCTCACTGCACTGGGCGAGGTGGGGCAGGCGATCAGCTCCTCCCTCGACATGGAAACAGTGCTCCAGACGATCGTATCCCGGGCGGTGCAGCTGACCGGACTCGACAGCGGCTCGATGTACGAATACGACGAGCGGACCGAGGAAATCCGCCTGCGTGCAGCGGAGAACGTCGACGAGGAAATGCTCGCGACGCTGCGTGCGACGTCCATAAGGAAAGGCGAGGGCGCGATAGGGCGCACGGTGCTCACGGGCGAGCCGACGCAGGTACCCGACATTCGCGACGACAGCTACCGGACGCGCCTGCGCGACGCCCTCATCCACGCCGGGTACCGGGCGCTGCTCGTGGTCCCGCTCCTGCGCGAGGAGCAGATCATCGGCGCGCTGGCCGTGACCCGGAACGAGCCCGGCCCGTTCGCGCCCGAGGTCGTCGAGCTGCTGAACACTTTCGCCGGGCAATCGGCGCTGGCAATCCAGAACGCGCGCCTGTTTCGCGACCTTGCGGAAAAGAGCAGGCAGCTCGAAGTCGCGAGCCAGTTGAAGTCCCAGTTCCTCGCCAACATGTCACACGAGTTGCGCACGCCGTTGAACGCCATCATCGGCGTCACCGAAATGCTGCACGAGGACGCGCGGGACTTCCAGCGGGACAACGAACTCGAGCCGCTCGAACGGGTGCTGCGCGCCGCACGCCATCTGCTCGCGCTCATCAACGACATCCTCGACCTCTCCAAGATCGAAGCCGGAAAGATCGAGCTGCACGTCGAATCCTTCGCCATCGCGCCGCTCGTCGCCGACGTCGTGACCACTCTGGGCACCTTGGCGCTGAAGAACCGCAATCGCGTGCTGGTGGAGTGCGCCTCCGACATCGGCAAGATGCGTGGCGACCAGACACGTATCCGGCAGGCGTTGCTGAACCTTGCGAGCAATGCCACAAAATTCACCGAGGACGGCACGATCACGATCCGGGTGCAGCGCATTGCCGAGGAGGGGCACCCGTGGGTGACCATGGCGGTCGCGGACACCGGGATCGGCCTGACGCGTGAGCAGATGGGGCGGCTTTTCCAGGAGTTCGTCCAGGCAGATGCCTCGACGACGCGCAAGTATGGAGGCACGGGACTCGGGCTCGCGATCAGCCGGCGCTTCTGCCAGATGATGGGCGGCGACATCACCGTCGAGAGCGAACCGGGCCGCGGCTCGACCTTCACCATTCGCCTGCCGGCCGCCGACACCGGTTCGGGCCCGGTGGGCCCGCAGGACTCCGCGGACCCTCACGCAGCCGGGCCACAGGGCGAGACGCCGACGATCCTGGTCGTGGACGACGACCCGACCGTGCGCGAGATACTGGAGCGATATCTGACGCGGGAGGGGTTCTCGGTCGTGACCGCGGGCAGCGGACTCGACGGCCTGCGCCTGGCGCGGGAAATTCGACCTGCGGCGATCACGCTCGACGTGATGATGCCCGACGTGGATGGCTGGACCGTGCTTGCGGCGATCAAGGGCGACCCTGCGCTCGCCGACATCCCGGTGATCCTCGTGACGATCGTCGACGAAAGGAGCCGCGGCTACTCGCTCGGCGCCACCGACTACATGGTCAAGCCGATCGATCGCGAGCGGCTGGTCGGCGTGCTGCGCGAAATCTCCGGCACGCTCGCCCGCCATGCGCTTCTGGTCGATGACGACGACCTGCTGCGTCGCGGGATGCGGCTCGCCCTCGAGCAGGAGGGATGGAAGGTCACCGAAGCGGCGAACGGACGATTGGCGATGGCACAGCTCGACGAAATGCGCCCGGACGTCATCGTGCTCGACCTCATGATGCCGGAGATGGACGGCTTCGAGTTCCTCGACGGAATCCGTCAGCGGAGCGAATGGCGGGAAATCCCGGTGCTGGTCGTCACTGCCAAGGACCTGACGAGCGAGGACCGTGCCCGACTCAACATCGGCATCGAACGAATCCTCCACAAGAGCAGTCGGGACAAGCTGCTCGCCGAGGTTGCCCTCGCCCTGGCCGGATTCGTGCAGCGCGGCCACGGCGCGAAGCCTGCGGGGAAACGGACATGAAGATCCTGTACGTCGAGGACAACGACGACAACATCTACGTCCTGGAGAACCGGCTCAAGCGGGCCGGCTTCGCCGTGGTCGTCGCAAGGGACGGCTCCGAGGGGGTTACGATGGCGAGTGCCGAGCAACCCGACCTGATCGTGATGGACCTGAGCCTGCCGGTGCTCGACGGGTGGGAGGCAACGCGACGGATCAAGGCCGCCCCCGAGACCCGGCGCATCCCGGTGATCGCACTCAGTGCGAACGCGATGGCGGGGGACCGCGAGAAGGCCCTTGCCGCCGGCTGCGACGACTTCGAAACCAAGCCGGTGGACCTGCCACGCCTGCTCGGAAAGATCCGCTCCCTGGCCGCGGAGGGGCCCGCAACGTGAGGCACGATGCCGCGCTGCTCGTTGTCGACGACGACGAAGGCAACCGCTACACGCTGGAGCGTCGGCTCACGCGCGAGGGATACACGAACCTGACGCTCGCCAACGACGGCGCGCAGGCACTCGATCTGCTGCATGCCCGCCGATTCGACCTGGTGCTGCTCGACATCATGATGCCCCGGATGAACGGCTATCAGGTTCTGGAGCGGCTGAAGGCAAGTCCCGGACTTCGCGACCTGCCGGTCATCATGATCTCGTCGATCGACGAGATGGCCAGCGTCGTGCGCTGCATCGAGCTCGGCGCCGAGGATTACCTGCCGAAGCCCTTCGACGCGACGCTGCTCCGCGCGCGCGTGGCTGCGAGCCTGGAGAAGAAGGCCCTGCGCGACGAGGTGCAGTCGCAGGCCGCGCAACTGGCCGAGTGGAACCTGAAGCTCGAACAGCGCGTGCAGGAGCAGCTGTCGCAACTCGACCGTCTGGGTCGCTTGAGGAGCTTCTTCTCGCCGCAGCTTGCCGAAACCATCGTCAATGGCGGCGGGGAAGACCTGCTGAAGACGCATCGGCGCGAAGTGGTGGTGGCCTTTCTCGACATGCGCGGATTCACCGCCTTCACCGACCGTTCGGAGCCGGAGGAGGTGATGGGCGTGCTCTCCGAGTATCACCGCGCGATGGGGCAGCTGATCATGCTCCACGAAGGCACGCTCGAGCATTTCGCCGGCGACGGCATCATGATCGTGTTCAACGACCCGATTCCGCTCCCGAGTCCGATCGCGAACGCCGTGAAGATGGCGCTCGCAATGCAGGAGAGCTTCGTGCCGCTGCGCGCGGCATGGGGCAAGCGCGGCTACGACCTCGACCTCGGGATCGGCATCGCGCAAGGCTACGCGACGCTCGGCGCGATCGGCTTCGAGGGACGCTGGGAGTATTCGTGCATCGGCAGCGTGACGAACCTCGCTGCGCGCCTCTGCGCCGAGGCCAAGGGCGGACAGATCCTGACCAACCAGAAGACATTGAGCCGGATCGAAGACGCCGTGCACACCGAGCCGCTGGGAGAGATCGCGTTCAAGGGCATCGTGCATCCGGTGCCGGTGTTCAACATCACGGGATCGTTGTCCGGAAGCTGAATAGAGGGCTCGCCGGCACCACGTAGATCCGCGAGGCTGGTCAGGAGAATCCTCCATTGCGCCGACCAGTGTGTGGGCCTGCGCTCGGAACATGAGCGCGCCCAACGGAACCGGTACGAACCTGTGGCGAGAATCTGTCGGTAGAGTCCGGTTTTGCGCTCAGTGGAAAAGAAGCGTGACGGCCGCACTCGATGCGGTCGCTCGGCGCAGGCCGTCGCGCGAAGTGACCACCGTCGATCACGGCGCTGAAATTAGTCGGCCGACGGCCCACCGAAATCGACCGTCGGCTCGTCCGCCATTTGGCAAGACCGCAGGATCCGACCAGTTGGCAGACTTGATTTGCAGAAGTTGGCAGCCAGGACGGGGCGGGTTGGGCGGTTCAGCTTGGCCAGACACATCGAGTGAACGCCGATTCGTTCGTCGTCGACAGCACTTTACATAATATCAATTATACGCACCATGCAATCCAAGCAAGGATACCTGCGCAACCGGCAAATGCGCTGCCTCGTCGACCGGCGCTCCGCTCTTGGACCGACGAATCCGGCGCGGTGACGACCCCCCCCGATCAGCTGCGCTCCGCGGTCGCGTTGTCGTAAGCCGCCGCGAGCCTGGCGTCGAGCGTGACCAGCGGCGCATTCAGGAACAGCGCAAGCTGCAGGTAGGCCGCGTCGTAGGCCGAGAGCGCCCAGCGTTGCGCCAACGCCGGCAGGAGATCCCAATCTGGCTCGGCGTAGTCGATTGCGAGCTGATCCAGCAGCCGGTGGCGCGCATGGACTTCCTGCGCGCGGTCCGGGTACCGGATCAGCTTCGTCGCACACACGCTGGCAATCTCGTAACGCAACAGTCCGGGAGCCACGAGCCTGCCGGACGCGCCTGCCGCAACCGGCGCGGCCTCGGGCTCGTCGAAAAGAACCGCGGCAATCGCTGAAGCGTCAACGACCGTCGCGTGCATCGCGCTCACGTCGAATCAGGTCCGCGGATTCCGATGGACTCGCCGCGCCCAACTTGCGGGCGCGGCGCCATAGCTCCTCGAGGGACAGCTTTCCCGTCGGTGCGGACCTCGTCGCTCGGGCTGTTCGGCGAAGCTCGATGCGGCCCCTTCCGGACGCATCCGGGCGGACTTTGTACACGGCGCGCGCCGGCTCCATTGCCCGATCGTCCGCGGATACCGGTGCGGATGCCCCTGACGCTGCAGTCTGCTCGAGGATCAGCAGCAGCTCGCGCTGCAGGGATCGGCGGTGGTTGGCGGCCCGTTCGCGCAGTCGGCTCGCTAAGTCCTCGGGTACGTTCTTGATGGTCAGCGTCAGCGGCATCCTTACCTCCTCCGGATGCATAATGCATCCATAATGGATCCGTGACAAGATTCAGTGATGGCGCACGAGAAATTTCCCGTGACCCAGGCAATGCGTGTCCTGCGCGAGCACGGCGTCGAGTTCACGCATCACCCGTACGCCTACGAGGAGCGCGGCGGCACCGAGGTCTCCGCGCGCGAGCTCGGCGTCGACGAGCACGCGGTGATCAAGACGTTGATCATGGAGGACGACCGGAAGCGGCCGCTGATCGTGCTGATGCACGGGGACCGCGAGGTATCGACCAAGAACCTCGCGCGCTTCCTGGGCGTCAAGACGATCGTGGCCTGTGCCCCGGCCGTTGCGGATCGCCATTCGGGCTACCAGGTCGGCGGCACGAGCCCGTTCGGGACCCGGCGTGCGATGCCGGTCTACGCCGGGCGCTCGATCGCGGACCTGCCATTCCTCTACATCAATGGGGGCCGGCGCGGTTACCTGGTTGGCATGCGCGCGTCGGAGATGCTCCGCGTCCTGAAACCCACACTGGTGGACATTGCCGTCACAAGGACGCCCTGAGCGTCGCGAATGGTAATCTCGACGGCTCGACGATCTTCCCGGCGAGGTTGCCTCGCCGCCGCTGCACCGATGAGCATCAGTTCCGAATTCGATCGCGCCTACCGCCTGCACCAGCAGGGCAAACTGCGCGAAGCCTTCCTGCGTTACGACGCGGTGCTCGCCGCGGACCCGGAGCATGCGCAGGCGTTGCATTACTCGGGCGTCGTCCTCTTCCAGGCCGGCAAGATTCCCGAAGCTGCGGAGCGCATACGCGCCTCGATCAAGATCGAACCGCGCGCGGCGGATGCCTGGTCGAACCTCGCGCTGGTGCTCGATGCTGCAGGTCGCGGCGAGGCCGCGGTCAACGCACTGAAGGAAGCTGCGAAGCTCGCGCCGAAGTCCCCTGAAATCCTCGCCAACCTCGCGGCGGGCGAGCTCAGTCTGGGCCGCATTGCCGACGCCGAAGCCTCGGCACGCGCGGCGATCGCCGCCGATCCGGGCTACGCGGCAGGCTGGCACAACCTCGCGCTGGCCCTGCAGCCCCAGGGACGCGCCCTCGAGGCGCTCGATGCCGCGGGGCGCGCCGTCGGCGCAGCGCCGGCGGAGCCTGCGTACTCGGGGGTCAAGGCCCAGCTCGAGATGGCCGCCGGGATGATGGCGCGGGCGCGCTCGACGCTGGACGCGGCGCTGGCGCGCAAGCCGCAGTCGGCCGCGCTGCGCCTGGAGCTCGCCGGGCTGCTGGAGCGCGAAGGCGACTTGGACGGCGCGATGGCTGCATACGCGGACGCCATGCGCCTCGAGCCGGACCACGGCGCTGCGCTGTCGCAGCTCCTGTTCCTGCGCCAGCGCAGCGCCGACTGGCGCGACCTCGACGACCTGCGAAAGCGCTTCCGCGACGGTGTGGCAGCCGGAGTTCCGCTGCTGTCGCCTTTCGTGCTGCTGTCGCAGCCGTCGACGCGGGCCGAGCAGCGACGCTGCGCCGAGGCCTGGAGCGCAGCGCTCGCCCCGGCGGTCGCGGCGGGCACGTCCCCTGCCCGGCCCCTCGGCGGCGACCGCCTGCGCCTCGGCTACCTGTCGGCCGATTTCCACACTCACGCGACCGCATACCTCGCCGCGGGACTCTTCGAGTCGCATGACCGCAGCCGCTTCGAGGTGATCGCCTATTCGACGGGTCCCGACGACCGCAGCGCAATGCGCGCGAGAC
>JAJXTF010000122.1 GCA_021784125.1 Pseudomonadota bacterium
TCTCCTACGGTGCGCCCGATGCGGACATCATCGCGGCAAAGGTCGCGACGACCGCGACCGGCATGCTCATCGACGTGGCCACGCCCGCGGGCGGCGGCCGGCTCGCGACGCGGCTCGCCGGGGCGTTCAACGTCCAGAACCTGCTGGGCGTGCTCGGCGTGCTGCTGGAGAGCGGCATCGCCCTGCCCGACGCGCTGGCGGCGCTGTCCGAAGTGACGCCGCCGCCCGGCCGCATGGAGCGCCTGGGCGGAGGATCGCGGCCGACGGTGGTCCTCGACTATGCCCACTCGCCCGACGCGCTCGAAAAGGTGCTGACGGCGCTGCGTCCCTCGGTCGGCGCGGGGGCGCTGGTCTGCGTCTTCGGCTGCGGCGGCGAGCGCGATCGCGGCAAGCGGCCGCAGATGGGCGAGGTGGCGGGAAGGCTCGCCGATCGCGTCGTCGTCACCAGCGACAATCCGCGCGGCGAGGATCCGCAACGTATCGTCGACGACATCGTCCCGGGGCTCGCGGCATCCAGGGCGGCGTGGTCGGTCGTACTCGACCGCGCCACGGCCATCGGCGAGGCGATCGCCGCGGCGCGCGCCGGCGACGTCGTCGTGCTCGCGGGCAAGGGCCACGAGGATTACCAGGAGGTGAACGGCGCCCGCCTGCCGTTCTCCGACCGTGCCGCAGCCGAAGCTGCGCTGTCGCGCCGGAGCACCGCATGATGGATACGGCGACGGCAGCCCGCGCCGTGTCCGGGCATCTGGTCGGGGCGCCGGTGGTCTTCACGCGCGTGACCACCGACACGCGCAGCATCGCGCCCGGCGACCTGTTCGTCGCGCTGCGCGGCGAGCGTTTCGACGGCCACGATTTCGTCGCGCAGGCTTTCGCCGGCGGCGCGGCCGCGGCCCTGGTCGCGCGCGACCGGGCAGCCGGTCTCGAAGGCAAGCTGATCGAGGTCGACGAGCCGCTGGTGGCGCTGGGCACGCTGGCCGCGCACTGGCGCAGCCGCTTCGACATTCCGGTCGCGGTGGTCGTCGGCAGCAACGGCAAGACGACGACCAAGGAGATGATTGCCTCCGTGTTCAGGGCGGGTGCCGGTGCTGCGGCCGTCGCCGTGACGCCGGGCAATTTCAACAACGCGATCGGCCTGCCGCTCGCGGTGCTGGGCCTGCGCGAAACGCAGCGGCTCGCCGTCTTCGAAATCGGCATGAACCATCGTGGCGAAACCCGCGAGCTCGCCGCGATCGCGCAGCCGACGATCTGCGTCGTCACCAATGCGCAGCGCGAGCACCAGGAATTCATGCGTTCGGTCGACGAAGTCGCGGCCGAGCACGCCGACGCCGTCCGCGCGCTTCCGGCCGGCGGCACGGCGGTGGTCAACGCCGACGACCCCCACGCGCAGGTCTGGCGCGACGCGGCGACGGACGTGGGCGCGAGCGTCGTCGACTTCGCGCTGGAGGGCGCCGCCGCGGTGAAGGCAAGATGCAGCGCGCATGGCGACGGCTCGCTGCTCGAGATCGAGACACCCGCCGGCAGCGCCCGGGTCCTGCTGCATGTTCCGGGGCGGCACATGGCGAGCAACGCCCTCGCGGCGGTGGCGACGGGACTGGCCGCCGGACTGCCGCTGCCCGCGATCGCGGAGGGACTCGAGGCTTTCCGTCCCGTGGCCGGGCGCCTGGTCGCGCGCGCGGGCATCGGCGGATCGACGGTGATCGACGACAGCTACAACGCCAATCCCGATTCGATGCGCGCGGCGATCGACGTGCTGGCCTCGCGTCCGGGAACGCGCTGGCTGGTGATGGGCGACATGGGCGAGGTCGGCGACCAGGGGCCCGAGTTCCATCGCGAGATCGGCGCGTATGCGCGCGCGGCGGGCGTCGATCGGCTCATTGCCTGCGGCCCTCTCGCGGCGGAGGCCGTGCACGCCTTCGGCGCCGGTGCCACCCACCATCCATCGTCGGTAGAGGTCGCGGCAGGAATCGCCGACGCGGTGGCGAGCGAAGGCTCGAAGGCGGGTGCCGGTCGGGTCGCGGACGAGGTCGGCGGGACTGCGCAGGCCAATGTCACGGTGCTGGTGAAAGGATCGCGTTTCATGCGCATGGAGAAGGTCGTCGCCGTCCTGACCGGCGCCGCATCCGGAGGCAGCCACTGATGCTGCTCTGGCTCTCCGAGATGCTGTCGCGCGACATCCGGACGCTCAACGTCTTCGGCTACATCTCGCTGCGGGCGGTGCTGGCGACGATGACCGCGCTGGTGATCTCCTTCGTCGTCGGTCCGCGGACGATCGCATGGCTCACGCGGATGAAGATCGGCCAGGCCGTGCGCGACGACGGCCCGCAGACGCACCTCGCCAAGGCGGGAACGCCGACGATGGGCGGGGCGCTGATCCTGGTGTCGATCGCGATCACGACGCTGCTGTGGGGCGACCTCGGCAACCGTTTCATCTGGGTCGTGCTGCTGGTGACGATGGGCTTTGGCGCGGTCGGCTGGGTCGACGACTGGCGCAAGGTCGTCGAACGCAATCCCAAGGGACTGTCGGCGCGCGCCAAGTTCACCTGGCAATCGGTGATCGGTCTGGTCGCAGCCGTCTACCTCGCGTTCTCGGTGTCCGCCCCCGACAACCGCGGGCTGATGCAGCTCTTCGTCGCCTGGGTCGAGAGCGGCTTCGCCGCGGGCCTGTCGCCCAAGGCCGACCTGATCGTGCCGTTCTTCAAGACGGTGTCGTATCCGCTGGGCGTCTGGGGGTTCATCGCGCTGTCGTACTGCGTGATCGTGGGCAGCAGCAATGCGGTCAACCTGACCGACGGGCTCGATGGGCTGGCGATCATGCCGACGGTGATGATCGCCGGCGCGATGGGCATCTTCGCCTACGTGAGCGGCAACGCGATCTTCGCGCGCTACCTGGGCTTTCCGCACATACCCGGTGCCGGCGAGCTCGCAGTCGTCTGCGGGGCGATGGCGGGCGCGGGCCTGGGCTTCCTGTGGTTCAACGCCTATCCGGCGGACGTGTTCATGGGCGACGTCGGCGCGCTCGCGCTGGGCGCCGCGCTGGGGGCGATCGCGATCATCGTGCGTCAGGAGATCGTGCTCTTCATCATGGGCGGCGTGTTCGTGATCGAGACGCTGTCGGTCGTGATCCAGGTCGTGTCGTTCAAGACCACCGGCAGGCGCGTGTTCCGGATGGCGCCGCTGCATCACCACTACGAGCTCAAGGGATGGAAGGAGAACCAGGTCGTCGTCCGATTCTGGATCATCACCATGCTGCTCGTCCTGTTCGGCCTTTCGACGCTGAAGCTGCGCTGACATGACGCCCGACTACAAGGGACGCCGCGCGATCGTGCTCGGACTGGGCATCACCGGGCTGTCGGCCGCGCGCCATCTGGCGCGGCACGGGGCGCAGTTGCGCATCGCCGATACCCGCAGCGATCCGCCGGGCATGGCAGCGCTCGCCCGCGAGCTGCCGTCGGTGCCGGTGGAGACCGGTCCGTTCTCCTCCGCGATCTTCGACGGCGTCGACCTGATCGCCATCAGCCCGGGCGTGGCCAAGGACCAGCCGGCGATCCGCGACGCCGTCGCGGCGGGCGCCGATCTCATCGGCGACATCGAGCTCTTCGCCCGCGCGCTGCCCGCCGGCCAGAAGCTGCTCGCCGTCACCGGCACCAACGGCAAGACGACGGTCACCTCGCTGACCGGTGCGCTGACGCGCGCCGCGGGGCTTTCGACGGTGGTGGCCGGGAACATCGGCAATCCGGTGCTCGACGAGCTCGCCCGCTACGAGGAAGGCGCACCCTGGCCGGGCGTGTTCGTGCTCGAGTTGTCGAGCTACCAGCTGGAAACGACGTCGAGCCTGAAGCCCGTCGCCGCGACCGTGCTGAACGTCTCGGCCAACCATCTCGACCGCTACGCCGGCATCGCCGACTACGCGAGCGCCAAGGCGCGCATCTTCGCCAACGCGGGGGTGCAGATCCTCAATCGCGACGATCCGATCGTGCGCCTGATGCGCCAGCCGGGCCGGACCGTGCAGACCTTCGGCGCGGGCGTGCCGCTGTCGGAGGAGGAGTGGGGACTGGTCGAGCGCGCAGGAAGCACCTGGCTCGCGCGCGGCGGCGAGCTGATCATGGAGACGTCGCGCCTCGCGCTGGTCGGACGCCACAACGCGATGAACGCGCTGGCCGCGCTGGCGCTCGCCTGCGCCGTGGCCAAGCCCGGCCGCGACATGCACGAGGCACTGGCGCGCTTTGGCGGCCTGCCGCACCGGATGGCGCTGATCGCCGATGCGGGCGGCGTGCTGTACATCGACGATTCCAAGGGCACGACGGTCGCGGCGACCCAGGTCGCGCTCGACGGCATCGGCCGTCGCGTCGTGCTGATCGCGGGTGGCGACGGCAAGGGGCAGGGTTTCTCGCCGCTGAAGGAAAGCGTCGACCGCGCGTGCCGCGCCGTGCTCTTGATCGGCCGCGATGCGCAACGGGTCGCCGACGGGATCGCGGGTACGAGCGCCGAGGTCGAGATCGTCGGCACGCTCGAGCGGGCGGTCGCGCGCGCCGTGGCGATCGCGCAGCCGGGGGATGCGGTGCTGCTGTCGCCGGCCTGCGCCAGCCTCGACCAGTTCCGCGATTACGTCGAGCGCGGCCAGCGCTTCGCGCAACTCGTGCGCGACCACCTTGCGGCGGACGTCGATGCGTAAGCGCCTGACCGGCGTCGCCGCAGCGCGCCGCGCACCGCTCGCGCCGCTGCCGCGCAATCCGCGGGCCATGCTGACCTGGGACGTGTCGCTGGCCTGGACGGTGATCCTGCTGCTCGCGTTCGGGCTGGTGATGGTGTATTCGGCGTCGATCGCCACCGCCGAGGCGTCGGCACGCACCGGCTATCACCCCTGGTATTTCCTGCTGCGCCACGCGATCTTCCTCGCGATCGGCCTGTCCGCCGCGTTCTTCGCCTTCCAGGTCCCGATCAAGGTCTGGGAGCAGACCGCCGCATGGCTGTTCATCGGCGGCGCGCTCCTGCTGGTGCTGGTGCTGATTCCCGGCGTCGGCAAGTCGGTCAACGGCTCCAAGCGCTGGCTGTCGTTCGTCGTCGTCAACGTCCAGCCCTCGGAATTCATGAAGCTCGCCGCGGTGCTCTATGCCGCGAGCTATGCGGTGCGCAAGGCCGCATTCCTGCACGCCGAGCAGCCGTTGCGCCAGACGCTGATCAAGGGCTTCGCGCCGCTGTCCGCGGTCATGGTCGCGATCGGCGGCCTGCTGCTGCTCGAGCCCGATTTCGGCGCGTTCGTCGTGATCCTCGCGATCGCTTTCGGCATCCTGTTCCTCGGCGGCCTCGACTGGCGGCTGTTCACCGGCCTCGCCGTGCTGCTGCCTTTCGCGCTGGCGGGCATCGTGCTGGCGGCGCCCTATCGCGTGCAGCGCCTCGCCATCTTCCTCGATCCGTGGTCCGACCCGATGCACCGCGGCTACCAGCTGTCGCACTCGCTGATCGCTTTCGGGCGCGGCGAATGGTTCGGCGTGGGACTGGGCTCGAGCGTCGAGAAGCTCCTCTACCTGCCCGAAGCGCACACCGATTTCCTGCTCGCGGTCATCGCCGAGGAGCTGGGATTCGTCGGCGTGGCTGCCGTCATCGCGCTGTTCGCGTGGATGCTGTTCCGCGCCTACGCGATCGGTCGCCAGGCGGCGCGGCTGTCGCGGCCTTTCGCGGCACTGTGCGCGCACGGCATCGGCATCTGGATCGGCGTGCAGGCGTTCATCAACATGGGCGTCAACATGGGGGTGCTGCCGACCAAGGGCCTGACGCTGCCGCTGCTGTCCTTCGGCGGCAGCGGCATCGTCGCCAACTGCATCGCGCTCGCCGTCCTGCTCCGCATCGACTGGGAGAACCGGCGCATCCTGCGGGGGTTCGCGGAATGAGCAGCGGCGCAGGCGCGGGCGGCGCGACGGTGATGATCACCACCGGCGGCACCGGCGGCCACGTGTTCCCGGGGCTCGCGGTCGCGGCGAAGCTCGTCGCGCGCGGCTGCCGCGTCTTCTGGCTGGGCACGCGCGAAGGCATCGAAGCGAAGCTCGTCCCGCAGCACGGCGTCGATTTCGAGAGCCTGTCGTTCCGCGGCGTGCGCGGCAAGGGCATGCGCACGCTGCTCACCGGGCCCTATGCGCTCGCTCGCGCCTGCATCGACAGCCTGCGCGTGATCCGCAGGCGCCGTCCCGACGTCGTGCTGGGCTTCGGCGGCTTCGCGTCGTTCCCCGGCGCGCTGATGGCGCTCGCGTCCGGGCGCCCGCTGGTCGTCCACGATTCCAACGCCGTCGCCGGGCTCGCCAACCGCATCCTCGCCTGGCGCGCGGATCGCGTGCTGCTGGGCTTTCCCGACGCCTTCCGCGGCAGGCATGCGAAGACCGCCGCCTGGGTCGGCAATCCGCTGCGCGACGACATCGTCGCGGTCGAAGCGCCCGCACGGCGCTTCGCGGGACGCGAGGGCCCCCTGCGCCTGCTGGTCGTCGGCGGAAGCCTCGGGGCGCAGGCGCTGAACGAGGCGGTGCCCGCGGCGCTGGCGAAGCTGCCGGAAGGCTCGCGCCCGCAGGTCGTGCACCAGGCCGGCGAGCGGCACATCGACGCGCTGAAGCGCGCCTACGCCGGCGCCGGGGTCGCCGCAGAGTGCGTCGCGTTCATCGACGACATGGCGCACCGCTATGCCTGGGCCGATCTCGTCGTCTGCCGCGGCGGCGCGCTGACGGTCGCCGAGCTCGCCGCGGTGGGCCTGGGCGCGATCATCGTACCGCTGCCGGGCGCGATCGCCGACGAGCAGAGCGCGAACGCGAAGTTCCTGCTCGATGCGGGCGCCGCGATCGTGATGGCGCAATCGGAGCTGACGGCGCCCGCTGCGCCGCTGGCGGGCCTGCTCGGCAGCCTGACGCGCGTGCAGGCGCAGACCATGGCGGTGGCGGCCCACGGCGTCGGCAAGCGCGATGCCGCCGATCGCGTCGCCGACGCCTGCATCGCGCTGGCGGGAGGCTGACCGGATGCGCCACAAGGTCAAGCACGTGCATTTCGTGGGCATCGGCGGCGCCGGCATGAGCGGCATCGCCGAAGTGCTCGCGAACCAGCACTATCGCGTCTCGGGCTCCGATCTTGCGGAGAACGCGGCGACCCGGCGCCTGCGCGTGCTGGGCATCGACGTTGCGATCGGCCACCGCGCCGCCAACGCGGAGGGCGCCGATGCGGTCGTCGTGTCGACTGCGGTGGCGCCCGACAATCCCGAGGTGATCGCAGCGCGCGAGCGCGGCGTGCCGATTGTCCCGCGCGCGCTGATGCTCGCCGAGCTGATGCGCCTGAAGCAGGGCATCGCGGTCGCCGGTACCCACGGCAAGACGACGACGACCAGCCTGATCGCCTCGGTGCTGGCCGAAGGCGGCCTCGACCCGACCTTCGTCATCGGCGGCAGGCTGCTGTCGGCCGACGCCAATGCGCGGCTCGGCACCGGCGATTTCCTGGTCGCCGAGGCCGACGAATCCGACGCATCCTTCCTCTACCTGTCGCCGGTCATCGCGGTCGTCACCAACATCGACGCCGACCACCTCGAGACCTACGGCCAGGATTTCGGCAAGCTGAAGCGCGCTTTCGTCGATTTCGTCCAGCGGCTGCCGTTCTACGGCGTCGCGGTGCTTTGCCTCGACGACCCCAACGTCCGGGCGATCGTTCCCGAGATCGCCAAGCCGATCGTCTCCTACGGACTGTCGGAAGACGTCGCGCTGCGCGCGGTCGACCTCACCAACGCCGGTGGGCGCATGCGCTTCGTCGCGCAGGGCCGGTCGGGGGACCCGCTCGCCGTCGAGCTCGCGCTACCCGGCGTGCACAACGTCAGGAACGCGCTGGCAGCGATCGCGGTCGGGCGCGAAGTCGGCGTCGACGACGCGGCGATCGCGCGTGCGCTGGCCGAGTTCAAGGGCGTGGGCCGGCGCTTCCAGCGCCATGGCGACATCGCGATTCCGGGAGACGGCAGCTACACGCTGATCGACGACTACGGCCATCACCCGGCCGAGATGGCCGCGACGATCACCGCGGCGCGCGAGAGCTTTCCCGGGCGGCGCATCGTGCTCGCCTTCCAGCCGCATCGCTACACCCGCACGCGCGACCTGTTCGAGGATTTCGTCCGCGTGCTGTCGACGGTCGACGCGCTGGTGCTGGCCGACGTCTATCCCGCCGGCGAGTCGCCGATCGTCGCGGCCGACGGCCGCGCGCTCGCCCGCGCGATCCGCGTCACGGGGCGCGTCGAGCCGCTGTTCGTCGAAGCGGTCGCCGAGGTCGCCCAGGCGTTGCGCGGCATCGTCCGCGACGGCGACGTCGTCGTCACGATGGGCGCCGGCTCGATCGGGACGGTCGCCACGCAGCTGACCGCGCCCGGCGCTCCGGCACCCGCGACGTCGAGCGCCGCATGATCATGAACGAGCCCCTCGCGTTCACCGGCCTGCGCGGAATCCTTGCCCGCGACGCGTCGCTCGCCCGCCACACCAGCTGGCGTGCGGGCGGCCATGCGGATTTGCTGTACCTGCCGGCGGATCGGGACGACCTCGCGGCGTTCCTGCGCCACCTGCCGGCCAGCCTGCCGGTGACGGTGCTCGGGCTGGGCAGCAACGTGCTGGTGCGCGACGGTGGGGTGCGCGGCGCCGTGGTCGTGATGCACGACCCGGGCGCCGCCCTCGCGGTCGCCGACGGCCTCGTGTATGCGGAGGCGGGGCTTGCCGCGCCGAAGCTCGCACGCTTTGCGGCGATGCACGGCTGCGCCGACGCCGAATTCCTGGCCGGCATCCCGGGCACCGTGGGCGGTGCGCTGGCGATGAACGCGGGTTGCCACGGCGGGGAGACCTGGGACTGCGTCGATCGCGTCGAGACCCTGTCGCGTGACGGCTGCTTCGACGTCCGGCGGCCCGCCGACTACGCGATCGGCTACCGCAGCGTCAGGAAGCCCGACGGATCCGGTCTCACCGAGATCTTCACGGCCGCCTGGTTCCGGTTCCCGCAGGGTGACGCCGGCGCCGCGCGGATGCGCATCAAGGCGCTGCTGGCGAGGCGCATCGCGACCCAGCCGCTCGCCCTGCCCAACGCC
>JAJXTF010000123.1 GCA_021784125.1 Pseudomonadota bacterium
TGTCCCGGAAATGGACCACAGTCGCCGGCGTACCTGCGTCTCCTTCCTGCGGCTCGAGGCAATCGCCCGCATACGCCGCCAGCGCACGGCCCTGCCATGCGGCGACTTCCTGGTGGCAGCGCCGGCCGACGACCACCTTCTGAAGCACGACACGACCCGCGTCGGTGGTTTCGAGATCGCCCGGGCTCGGAGCCGCCAGCGCGCCGATCGCCGACGCGAGCGCGGTTGCGTCGGCGACGGTCCGCGCGCCTTCGCCCGTGCTCGAATGCGGACGCTTCACGGCGAGCGGATAGCCGTGGGTGGCGGCGAAGGCTCCGGCTTCCTCGACAGTGGTGACGATGGCGCTAGGAGGCATGCGCAGGCCCGCGCGTTCCCCTGCGGCAGGCAGCAGGGTCTGGTCGACGCTCTCCCGGTAATGCGCGGGATCGCCCAGCGATGTGCGCAGGAGCGGCGCGAGCTCCGCATGCAGTTCCGGCCGCAATTGCGGCGGCGGCGACAGTGCGAGCGTCGACATCAGGCGAAACGACATGTCGTCGCAGGGCATCGCCTGGACCGGTCCGACCGCCTTCACCACCCCTGCGAACGCGTGGATCCACTGCAGGAACGTCGCCGCCTCGGGGAGGTAGGCGATCCGCGACACGTGGCGGCTGTACTCGGCCAATGCGTTCCTCGGCGTCAGCAGCGTGACCTCGAATCCCGCCTTCGAAAGCGCGCGCGGGGCGCGTGCCGCGCCATAGCCCCGCGTGGCAGTCGAGACGAGCAATACGGAATCGCCGTTGGGCATCGGTGTCACTCGTTGCGCGAGGCGACCATCGCCTCGATGAGGGCGGGATCATCCCACGGAACGTCGCTGGGGCAATCGCGCAGCCATTGGCTGTCCGGATCTCGCAGCCACTCCCGCGGGAACGATGCGATCGCACCGGCATCCGCCGCGACCATGTCGCTGGGAACGGTCTGCTGCAGACCGGCAAGCCGCTGGAACAGCGCCGCGCACATGTCGACGCCTGCGAACTCCCCGACGTGCGTCATCGTTTCCAGGCGCCGGTTGATCTCCAGCAGCAGGGGTGGCCCCCCGGCTGCGGGGAGGATGAATTCGGCGGAGAGGAAGCCGGTGATGCCGAATTCCCGGCACAGCCGCTCGGTGGCTTCGCGGATCGACGGATTGCGGCGCAGCCGCATCACCGAGGACGCGCCCTTGCCGGGTGCGTAGGCGAGCTCGCGCTCGCGCGCGAATCCCGCCAGGGGCGTGCCCTGCCAAGCGACCATCGTCTGCGCGCAACCGCGGCCCTCGACGAAGGACTGGACGAGCAGGCGGGATTCGACGGGAGCGCCGAGGTCGATCTGCGTCGGCTGCAGGAGCGCCCGGACCGCGGCCGCCAGTGCCTCGCGATCCTGCACGACGCGAACGCCCTGGCTCGCGAACCCGAAGCGGCGCTTCACGACGACCGGGTAGCCGAGACGGGCCGCGTGTGCGACCGCATCCCCGACGGACTTCGCAATCCCGTAATCGGGCACCGGAATTTCCAGCGACCGGGCGGCTTGCGGCAGCGCCGTCTTGTCGATGCTGGTCTCGTAATGGGCGGGATTTCCCAGCGACCGGCGAACGAGATTCACGAGATCGAGATCGGCACCTTTCCGGATCGGACCGAGCGGATCGTGGGCGAACTCCGCCAGCAGCCGGAATGCGACTTCATCGCAGGGCACGATCAGATCGGGAGCGACGTCCCGAACCAGCTCGGCCAGGGAAAGGAGCCATTGCATCGGCGTCGACGTGTCGCGAACGACACGGACGCGGGCGATGAATCGCGACCGGAAGGCGAGCGCGTCTCGTGGCGCAAGCAGCGAGACCACGAAGCCCGCCTTGGCCAGCGATCGTGGCATCCGCGCCGTCCCGAACCAGCGCGATGCCGTGGCTGCCAGCAACACATTGCGACTCATCGGAACACGCAGAATCCCGCGCCCGCCGAGCGGTAGCGCACCAGGAAACCGTGACCGCACAATGGCCGCGCACGCGATGCGCGCGACCCCCCCTCCTGCCAGATGCGCCGACGCCCGGGGTGCCCCCGGGCGTCGGGTCTCGCTTTGTGGCTTTGTGACTATGCCAGCTTCATCGGCGCCAGCGCCGCCGCGGCTGACCGGCGCGGCGGCCGTCCCGCGTCAGGCGACTTCGGCTTCGGGTGCTTCCTCGAATGCGAGCTTGACGACGTCGTCGTCGCCGACGTCGATCGTCACCTTGCCGCCAGCGGTCAGGCGACCGAACAGCAGTTCGTCGGCCAGCGCCTTGCGGATCGTGTCCTGGATGAGCCTCGCCATCGGACGTGCACCCATCTGCGGATCGAAACCCTTGCGACCGAGGAATTCGCGCAGCTTCGGCGTGAACGACGGCTCGACCTTCTTCTCGTGCAACTGGGCCTCGAGCTCGAGCAGGAACTTGTCGACCACCCGCAGGATGACGTCGTGGTCCAGGGCACCGAAGGAGATCGTCGCGTCCAGCCGATTGCGGAATTCCGGCGTGAACAGCCGCTTGATCTCCATCATCTCGTCGCCCGCCTGCTTCTCGGTGGCGAAACCCATCGTGTGCTTCGCGAGCTCGCCCGCCCCCGCGTTGGTCGTCATGATGATGATGACGTTGCGGAAATCGGCCTTGCGCCCGTTGTTGTCGGTCAGCGTGCCGTGGTCCATCACCTGCAGCAGGATGTTGAAGATGTCCGGGTGCGCCTTCTCGATCTCGTCGAGCAGCAGCACGCTGTACGGATGCTTGGTGATGCTCTCCGTCAGCTGCCCGCCCTGGTCGAAGCCGACGTAGCCCGGGGGCGCGCCGATCAGCCGGGAGACGGCGTGGCGCTCCATGTATTCGGACATGTCGAAGCGGATCAGCTCGGTGCCGAGGCAGAAAGCGAGCTGGCGCGCGACCTCGGTCTTGCCGACGCCGGTAGGTCCGCTGAACAGGAAGTTGCCGATCGGCTTGTGCGGATTGCCGAGCCCCGAGCGCGCCATGCGGATCGCCGACACCAGCGCTGCGATGGCCTGGTCCTGGCCGAACACGACGTTCTTCAGGTCGCGGTCGAGGGTCTTCAGCGCATTGCGGTCGTCCGAGCTGACGCTCTTGGCCGGAATGCGCGCGATCTTGGCGACGATCTCCTCGACCTCGGTCTTGCCGATGACCTTCTTCTGCCGCGACTTGGGCAGGATTTTCTGCGCGGCCCCCGCCTCGTCGATGACGTCGATCGCCTTGTCGGGCAGGTGCCGGTCGTTGATGAAGCGCGCGGCGAGCTCCGCCGCCGACGTCAGCGCGGCAGGCGCGTACTTGACGCCGTGGTGCTGCTCGAAACGCGTCTTGAGACCCTTGAGGATCTCGACCGTCTCCGCGATCGACGGCTCGGGCACGTCGACCTTCTGGAAACGCCGCGACAGCGCATGATCCTTCTCGAAGATCTGCCGGTATTCGCCGTAGGTCGTGGCGCCGATGCACTTCAGCGCACCGGTGGAGAGCGCCGGCTTCAGCAGGTTCGACGCGTCGAGCGTGCCGCCCGACGCGGCGCCGGCGCCGATGATCGTGTGGATCTCGTCGATGAACAGGATCGACTTCGGGTTCTCGGAAAGCTGCTTCAGCACCGCCTTCAGGCGCTGCTCGAAATCGCCGCGGTACTTGGTGCCGGCGAGCAGCGCGCCCATGTCGAGCGAATAGACCTGGTATTCCTTGAGCAGCTCGGGCACGTCGCCTTCGTTGATGCGGCGCGCGAGCCCCTCGGCGATCGCCGTCTTGCCGACGCCGGCCTCGCCGACCAGCAGCGGGTTGTTCTTGCGCCTGCGGCAGAGCACCTGGATCACGCGCTCGAGCTCGTGCGCGCGGCCGATCAGCGGATCGATCTTGCCGTTGCGCGCCATCGCGTTCAGGTGGACCGTGTAGGCGTCGAGCGCACCCTGGGACTCGCTGCCGCCCTCGGCGTCTTCCTTGGATTCGGAGGCCTTCTCCTGCTTCTGCTGCGGCGTCTTGGTGATGCCGTGCGCGATATAGTTGACGACGTCGAGCCGCGTCACGCCGCGCTGGTTAAGGAAATAGACGGCGTGCGATTCCTTCTCGCCGAACACCGCAACCAGGACGTTGGCGCCGGTGACTTCCTTCTTGCCCGACGACTGCACGTGCAGGATCGCGCGCTGGATGACCCGCTGGAAGCCCTGCGTCGGCTGCGTGTCCGCATCCGAGTGGGGCGCGAGCCGCGGCGTGTGCTCGTTGATGAAATCGGTCAGGACCCCGCGCAACTCCTCGAGGTCGACGCCACAGGCCTTCAGGACCTCGGCTGCCGACGGATTGTCCAGCATCGCGAGCAGCAGGTGCTCGACGGTGATGAACTCGTGCTGCTTCTGCCGGGCCTCGACAAAAGCCATGTGGAGAGAGACTTCGAGTTCCTGCGCGATCATGTTGCTTCCTCGACTTCGACGCCCCGCCGGAACGAGCATCCGGCGCTGCGGGCGGCCCGGAACGGACCGCCTGATCCATTAACGCTCAAGTCTCCTCCATCGTGCACTGCAGAGGATGCTGATGCTTCCGCGCCAGGTTCAGGACCTGCTCGACCTTGGTCGCCGCCACTTCTCGCGTGTAGGTGCCGCACACGCCCATGCCTTCGCGATGGACCTGGAGCATCACCAACGTGGCCTTTTCGCGGCTCATGCTGAACACAGTTTGGAGCACGACGACCACAAAGTCCATCGGAGTGTAGTCGTCGTTCAGCAGGACTACCTTGTAGAGCGGCGGCGGCTTGACTCGCGTCTGTTCGACGTCGAGCACGCTTCCGTGCTGTTCCTGATTGGACATCGCCTGCCGTCCTACCCAATTGGGGACCATGTTTGACGATTGCAACACATTTTTCAAGGGGACGGCCGATGGACGGGGGAGCGCAGGACGTCCGTCAGGCGAAACGCAAAAATGAGACACGGCCCGCCCCCGAAAGTTGGTCCGGATGCGCCATCGCCCGCTTCCCGGCGCGGCAGCGGGGCATTCCTGCGCCGCGAACCCGGGTTTCAACGGGCCCTGCGGCGACCCGACGGCTTCGGGCAGCCGTTCCGGGCACGGACGACCTGCACGTCGCCCCGGAACCTGCCAGTCATCGGGCCGAAGGCGCCGGACGGGCCCGAAGGGGCCGCATACCCGCACATTCCGACCGGGGGTCGGGGCGGGCCCGACGCGGCGGAGGCAACGGGCGGGAGGGCAACGCAGGGGCGGCGCCCGCAACCGCAGGCGGACGCCCCCGCCGGGTCCCGGATCGGGGACACCGATCCGTTCCGCCGAAGGGATTACATCCGCTCGATCATCGCTTTGCCGAAGCCCGAGCAGGAGACCTGCGTCGCGCCCTGCATCAGACGGGCGAAATCGTAGGTGACGACCTTGTCGGCGATCGCCTTCTCGAGGCTGGAGGTGATCAGCGCCGCGGCCTCGCGCCAGCCCATGTGCACCAGCATCATCTCGGCGGACAGGATCTCCGAGCCGGGATTGACGTAGTCCTTGCCGGCGTACTTCGGGGCCGTGCCGTGGGTCGCCTCGAATACCGCGACCGAGTCCGACATGTTGGCGCCCGGCGCGATGCCGATTCCCCCGACCTGCGCGGCGAGCGCGTCGGAGATGTAGTCGCCGTTGAGGTTCAGCGTTGCGATGACGTCGTACTCGGCCGGCCGCAGCAGGATCTGCTGCAGGAACGCGTCGGTGATGACGTCCTTGACGATGATCTCGCGGCCGGTCTTGGGGTTCTTGAACGAGCACCACGGCCCGCCGTCGACCTCCTTCGCGCCGAATTCGCGTTGCGCCAGCGCGTAGCCCCAGTCGCGGAACGCGCCTTCTGTGAACTTCTGGATGTTGCCCTTGTGCACCAGCGTCATCGAGCGCCGGTCGTTGTCGATCGTGTACTGGATCGCCTTGCGCACCAGGCGCTCGGTGCCCTCCCGGGAAACGGGCTTGATGCCGATGCCCGACGTCGCCGGGAAGCGGATCTTCCTGACGCCCATTTCCTTGATCAGGAAGTCGATCACCTTCTTCGCCCCTTCCGATTCGGCGGGCCACTCGATGCCGGCGTAGATGTCCTCGGCATTCTCGCGGAAGATCACCATGTCGATCTTGTCGGGCTCCTTGACCGGCGAAGGGACGCCCTTGAACCAGCGCACCGGGCGCAGGCAGACGTAGAGGTCGAGCTGCTGCCGCAGGGCGACGTTGAGCGAGCGGATGCCGCCGCCGACCGGGGTCGTCAGCGGTCCCTTGATCGACACCACGTATTCCTTCAGCACCGACAGCGTCTCGTCGGGCAGCCACACGTCGGGACCGTAGACCTTGGTCGACTTCTCGCCGGCGTAGATCTCCATCCAGTGGATCTTCCGCTTGCCGCCGTAGGCCTTGGCCACCGCCGCGTCGACGACCTTGATCATCACCGGCGTGATGTCGAGGCCCGTGCCGTCACCCTCGATGTAGGGAATGATCGGATTGTCGGGTACGGCGAGGCTGAAATCCGGCTTGACGGTGATCTTGGCGCCGCCGGCCGGCACGGTCACGTGTTGGTACATTGTGTCTCCTGGGAAGACATCGGAAGCGGCACCAGGCAGGATGCGCAGGTGCGGCGCCGCGAAACCCTCAATTATCCGCGAATCCGCACCGGACCGCCAATCGGCCCCGCCGGCCACCCTGTTGCCGGCCGGCACTCCCGCCCCCATCTGCCGACTGTTCCCGGATCGTGATCGTCCTCCTCAACAAACCCTTCGGCGTGCTGTGCCAGTTCAGCGGCGACGGCACGCGCAGGACACTCAAGGACCTGGTCGACGTCCGCGACGTCTATCCTGCGGGACGCCTCGATGCCGACAGCGAGGGGCTGGTGGTCCTGACCGACGACGGGGCGCTGCAGGCGCGCATCGCCGATCCACGGTTCAAGCTGCCGAAGAGCTACTGGGTCCAGGTCGAGGGCCTGCCGACCGCGGACCAGCTGGACAGGCTGCGCCGGGGTGTCGACGTCGATGGCGTCAGGACCCGCCCCGCAAAGGTCCGGGCCTGCGACGAGCCCGCCGGTCTCTGGCCCCGAACGCCCCCGATCCGCGTCCGCCTCGCCATTCCGACCGCCTGGCTCACGCTGACCATCAGCGAAGGCAGGAACCGGCAGGTCCGCCGGATGACCGCCGCCGTCGGGCTGCCGACGCTGCGCCTGATCCGCCGGTCCGTCGGGCCGTGGACGCTCGAAGGCCTGCCGCCGGGCGGATGGCGGGTCACCGACCAGCGTCCGCCGGCCTAGCTGCAGGGTCGGCGCGCGGGCACTCTGCTAGAATCCGCGCCGATCCAGCGCCCCCGGCGCGCCGCGCCGGCTGGAGCCCGGCATCGCTCGCTTCCGACACCTTCAATGATCCGCCGCCTGCTCGCCCGCCTGCTTCCCGGCCGGCGCACGCGCGATCCACGCGTCTACGGACCCGACCGGCATCGCGTGCGCCGCGACCAGCTGTCGAATGCCGCGCGCAGCGTGACGCAGAAACTGCAGGAAGCCGGGTTCAAGGCCTTCATCGTCGGCGGCGCGGTACGCGATCTCCTGCTCGACATCGAGCCCAAGGATTTCGACCTCGCGACCGACGCGACCCCCGAGCAGGTCAAGCCGCTGTTCCGGCGCGCCTTCATCATCGGCAGGCGCTTCCGGCTGGTGCATGTCCACGTGGGCAACGAGGTGATCGAGGTCTCGACGTTCCGCGCCGCGCAAACCGGCGCCGATGCGACCGACGAGCACGGGCGCCTCCTGTCCGACAACGTCTACGGTTCGCAGGCCGAGGACGCGGCCCGGCGCGATTTCACGATCAACGCCCTCTATTTCGACCCCGCGACCGAATCGATCTGGGACTACGTCGGCGGCTTCGTCGACATCCGCGCCCGCCGGCTGAAGCTGATCGGTCCGCCGGTGACGCGGTATCGCGAGGACCCGGTGCGCATGCTGCGCGCCGTGCGCCTGGCCACCAAGCTCTCGCTGTCGATCGAGACGCGCACCGGCGAGCCGATCCCGCGGCTGGCCCCGCTGATGTCGAACGTCCCGCCGGCGCGGCTGTTCGACGAAATGCAGAAGCTGCTGCTGTCCGGCCACGCGCTCGAGACCCTGCGGAGCCTGCGCGCGCACGGCCTGTCGCACGGCCTGCTGCCGCTGCTCGACGTCATCCTCGAGCAGCCTTTCGGCCAGAAATTCATCGACGCCGCGCTGGCCGGGACCGATGCGCGCGTGCGCGAGGGCAAAGGCGTGTCGCCGGCCTTCCTGTTCGCGACGCTGCTCTGGCACGAGGTGCTCGCGACCTGGAATGCCGCCAAAGAGCGCGGCGAGCGGCCGCTGCCGGCGCTGTTCGATGCGATGGACAAGGTGCTCTCCGCGCAGGCCGAGCGCATCGCGATCCCGCGCCGCTTCGAGGCGACGATCAAGGAGATCTGGTCACTGCAGCCGCGCTTCGAGCAGCGTGCCGGATCGCGGCCGGCGCGGCTGATGGAGCACCCACGCTTTCGCGCCGCCTACGATTTTCTGGCGCTGCGCGGCGAGAGCGGCGAGGCTCCGCAATCGCTGGTCGACTGGTGGACCCGCTTCCAGGATGCCGACGAAGCGGAACGCGAAGCGATGCTCCGCCCCGAGGAAGCGCCGAAGAAGCGCCGGCGCCCGCGGGGCCGCGGCCGCAAGCGCGAGCCGGGTGCCGGCAACGAAACGGGCCCCGCGCCCGAAGGCGGCGCCTAGGCCGCGCCGCGCAGAAGGTGGCGCGCGCCTACATCGGCCTCGGCAGCAATCTCGCGCATCCGCGGCGCCAGCTCGCGCGGGCGCTGCGGCGCCTCGCCGCACTGTCCGGCGTTCGCGTCGTGGCACGGTCGCCGAATTACGTCAGCGCCCCCATCGGCGGGGTGCCGCAGCCCGATTACGTCAATGCCGTCGCGGCGATCGACACTGCGCTTCCGCCCCGCGCGCTGCTCTCGCGCCTGCATGCGATCGAGCGGGCGGCGGGCCGGCGGCGCGATCGGTCGACGCCGCGGAATTCGGCGCGG
>JAJXTF010000007.1 GCA_021784125.1 Pseudomonadota bacterium
GCCCTGTCGCGTCCCGTGTCCCGCCCCGTGTTCCGCCCCGTGTTCCGCCCTCAGCGCAACTCGGGAATCGGCGTCACCAGCTCGCCGGTCGAAAACCAGCTGTCGAGGTTGGCCTTGCACAGGTCGCCCATCGCCTTGCGCGTCTCCTGCGTCGCACTGCCGACGTGGGGAAGCAGGACGGCGTTTTCCAGCGCGAGGAGTTCGTCGGGGATGTTCGGCTCGTCGGCGAACACGTCGAGCCCCGCCGCCCGGATCGTGCCGTCGGCCAGCGCGCGGACCAGTGCGGGCTCGTCGACGATCGAGCCGCGCGCAATGTTGATCAGCGTGCCTTTCGCGCCCAGCGCCTGCAGCGTCCGCGCGTCGACGAGATGGCGCGTCGCCGCGCCGCCGGGGCAGGCGACGACCAGGTAATCGACCTCGCGTGCCAGCGTTTCCAAATCCGGAACGTAACGCCAGGAAACCTGCTGCGGCTTGCGCCCGGTGTAGGCGACCTTCATGCCCATGGCCTCGACGCGGCGCGCGATCGCCTTGCCGATGCGCCCCAGGCCCAGGATGCCGACCGTGCGCCCGCCGAGCCTGGTCGCGAGCTCGGGTCCGCGCCTCTTCCACTCGCCGGCGTGCACGAAGCGGTTGGCGCGCAGCAACCCTCTGCCGGTCAGCAGGATCAGCGCCACCGCGACGTCGGCCACGTCGTCGGTCAGCACGTCGGGAGTGTTCGTCACCTTGATGCCGCGCGACCGGCAGTAATCGACGGGAACGCCGTCGTAGCCGACGCCGAAGACCGAGATGATCTCGAGCCCGGGCAGCCGGTCGAGCAGCGTCGTCGGCGTGATCGTCCCGCCCCCCTGCACCAGGCCGCGCACTCGCGCCGCCGACGCCGCGAGCACGCCTTCCTTGTCGGCTGCGAGGAAATGGTCGTGGCAGCGGTAGCCGGCCTTCAGAGGCTCGTAGAGCAAAGGGGGCAGCGCTGCGGTGACGAGGATGTCGACGTCGGGCACGGGGCGCCTGCGAGGATTCCTGCGCGTCAGCGTGCGCGCGGATGTGCGCGGTACCACTCGAGCATCCCGGCGAGCATACCTGCGTCGCCGCCCGCCGTCTCCACCGCTGGAAGCCCGCGCTCGCGGGCGCGTTCGGCAATGCGCGGATGGCCGGCGAACGCCGGCAGCCTGGCGAGCTGCCCGTGAGCTTCGGACGACAGCGCAGCGAGCAGGTTGTCGAGGCCTTCCGCCGAGGTCAGCGTCAGCGCATGGGCGCGCTCCTCGCGGATCGCCTCGACCAGTCCCTCGGCGCCCGACTGCGGCGCAACGCGCCGGTAGCAGGGAACGTGATCGACGGTCGCGCCGCGGGCGCGCAGCGAGTTGCCGAGGAATTCGCGCCCGCCTTCGCCGCGGAAGATGACGACGCGCTTGCCCGACAGCCGGGCGAGCTCGGGCATCTGCAGCAGGCCTTCGCTGTCGTGCGAGGCCGTCGGAACCAGCGCGCCCGCGATGCCCACGCCGGCGAGAGCCTCGGCGGTGCCGGATCCCGGTGCGAAGGCGGCCAGATGTGCGGGCCAGTGGTCCGCCAGCGGTGCGCCGTACTCGACCGCGTTGGCCGAGACGAAGATGGCGATGTCGTAGGAGGCGAGCTGCTCGTGCGCGTGCGCCAGCAACGCGATGTCCACCGGCGGCAGGATCACGATTGCCGGCCAGATCACCGGGGACCCGCCCAGGGCGGCGATCTTGGACGCGAACACGGCGGCCTGGCGCTGCGGACGCGTGACGATGACCCCGACGCCTGCGAGCGGGGCCGCTTCCCGCGGCGCTTCGGTCAGCGAATGCACGTCCATCGGAACCCTCAGGCCACCGCCGCGAAGCGATGTGCCCCGCGCGCGAGGAAATCATCGGCGAGCGCGCGTCCGAGGGCCTCGGCAGCCGCGACGTCGCCGACCGTCCCCTCGATTTCGCCCCGCAGCACGTCGCATCCGTCCCGGCTCGCTATCAGGCCGCGCAGCCACAACCGGTCCTCTTCCCATTCGGCATAGCCGGCGAGCGGCATCTGGCAGCTTCCGCCCAGCGCGCGGGAGAACGCGCGCTCGGCCGTGGTCGCGAACGTGGTCGCGGAATCGACGAGCGGACGCAGCGCGGCGATGACATCCGCACGGTCGCTGCGGCACTCGATGGCCAGCGCGCCCTGCCCCGGTGCGGGCAAGCTCTGGTCCGGGTCGAGCAGCGCGCGGATGCGCAGCCCGAGACCCAGGCGCTTCAGCCCCGCTGCGGCGAGAACGATCGCGGTGTAACCGCCTTCATCGAGCTTGCGCAGGCGGGTGTTGACGTTGCCGCGCAGCGACTCGATCCGCAGCCGCGGATGGCGCTCGCGCAGCTGCGCCTCGCGGCGCAGGCTCGACGTCCCGACCACCGCATTCTCGGGAAGCGTGTCCAGGCTGTCGTGGGCGTTGGCGACCAGCGCGTCGCGCGGGTCCTCGCGCGCCGTGATCGCGCCGAGCACGAAGCCTTCGGGCAGGTCCATCGGCACGTCTTTCAGTGAATGGACCGCGAGGTCGGCGCGGCCGTCGCGCATCGCGGCTTCGAGCTCCTTGATGAACAGCCCCTTGCCGCCGATCGTCGCCAGCGGGCGATCGAGGACGCGATCGCCCTGGGTCGTGAGGCCCAGGAGTTCGACCGAAGTGCCGGGATGGAGCGACTCGAGCCGGGCACGAACGTGCTCGGCCTGCCACATGGCCAGCGCGGATTCGCGCGTCGCAATCGTCAGGCGTCGCGGCGCGACCGGTGCAGTCATCGGGGGCGAAAGCGCGTCACGCGAACGGCGAGGTGACGGAATGGGGCGGCGCCGTGCAAAGTTCAAAAGTCGATATTAGCATTGCCGGCGCAAAGGCCGGCCGGTGGCCCGCGGGCTATCATTACCGGATGCGCATCGTCATCACCGGCGGCGGCGGGTTCCTCGGGTCGAGGCTCGCGCGCCGGTTGCTCGAGCGCGGGACGCTGACCGACGCCCGCGGCAGCGAGCGCGAGATCCGCGAGATCGTGCTTCTCGATGTCGCACACCCGGCAGCTGCGATCGACGACGCCAGGCTGGTCTGCCGCGTCGGCGATCTCGCCGATGCAGCCACCGTCGACGAGGCTTTCGCCGGCGGCGTCGACTCGGTGTTCCACCTGGCCGCCGTCGTCAGCGGACAGGCCGAGGCCGATTTCGACATCGGCATGCGGATCAATCTCGATGCGACACGCCTGCTGCTCGAGCGCTGCCGCAGGCTCGAAGCGCCGCCCAAGCTGGTGTTCGCGAGCTCGCTGGCGGTGTTCGGCGGCCCGCTGCCCGATCCCGTCCCCGACGACGCGCCGCTGATGCCGCAGGCCTCCTACGGCACGCAGAAGGCGATCGGCGAGCTGCTGGTCTACGACATGACGCGCAAGGGTTACATCGACGGCCGCAGCCTGCGGCTGCCGACCGTCACCGTGCGTCCGGGGAAGCCCAATCGCGCGGCATCGTCGTTCGCCAGCGGCATCGTCCGCGAGCCGCTGGCCGGCATCGATGCCGAATGCCCGGTGGCCCCGACGACGCGGATGTGGGTCACCTCGCCGCGCAGCGTCGTCGACAACATCGTCATCGGACACGAAGCGCCCGCCTTCGCCTTTGCCCATACGAGATCGGTCAACGTTCCGGGACTGTGCGTGGCTGTGGGCGAGATGGTCGAGGCGCTGCGCGCGGTTGCAGGCGACCGGGTCGCCGCGCGCGTCCACTGGCGCCACGATGCCGCCATCGATCGGATCGTGTCGACCTGGCCGGCCAACTTCGCCCCGCAGCTCGGCCCCGCGCTGGGGATGCGCGGCGATGCCGGTTTCGAGGACATCGTCCGTGCCTACATCGCCGAGGACATGCCCCGCAGCTGACCTTCGGGCCGCCGATGCCGGCACGGGCGCCGCCTTGAGTTACGAGCTGACCGTCCGCTGCGGCGGCACCGCCTGCAACGCATCGTCGAGAAGCGACGCATCGGCGTCCTTCAGCCGTCCGGCGTCCGACAGCAACTGCCTGAAGCGGCGACCGCCGGCGACGCCGTGGTAGAGCCCCAGCACGTGCCGGACCATCGAGCGCAGCGCCGTGCCCTGTGCGATCCGGCGCGTCGCGTATTCCCGCAGCGCGGAAATCACCTCGGCGCGCGATCGCGGCGGGGCGCAATCGCCGAAGATGCGGCAATCGGCCTCCGCCAGCAGGTACGGATCGTGATAGGCCGCACGTCCCAGCATCACGCCGTCGACGAACGCGCGCTCGCGCTCGATCGCCTCCCAGTTGGCGAGCCCGCCGTTCAGCACGATCGTCAGGTCCGGGAAGTCCCGCTTGAGGCGCCGGACGATGTCGTAGCGCAGCGGCGGGATCTCGCGGTTTTCCTTTGGCGAGAGCCCCTTCAGCACGGCATTGCGCGCGTGGACGATGAACACCCCGCAGCCGGCCTGTGCGACGGTGCCGACGAAATCCGCGACGAACGCATAGCTCTCCTCATGGTCGAGCCCGATCCGGTGCTTGACCGTGACGGGGATCGCGACCGCGTCGCACATCGCGCGCACGCAGTCGGCGACCAGTGCCGGCTCCGCCATCAGGCAGGCGCCGAAGCTTCCGGTCTGCACCCGCTCGGAGGGACAGCCGCAGTTCAGGTTGATCTCGTCGTAACCCCAGCGCTCGCCCAGACGCGCCGCCTGCGCGAGCTCCGCCGGATCGCTGCCACCCAGCTGCAGCGCGACCGGATGCTCGGCGGGGTCGAAATCGAGGTGCCGCGGGACGTCGCCGTGCATCAGCGCCGGCGAGGTGATCATTTCCGTGTAGAGGCGCGCATGCCTCGAGATGAGGCGCAGGAAATAGCGGCAGTGCCGGTCGGTCCAGTCCATCATCGGGGCGACGCAGAAACGATGGTCCGGACGAGTCATGGTGGGCGGGAGCGGCGATGATCGGCGGCGAAAGCGGGGCGGCAACCGGCGTCGTGCCGGCACCGCGCCGGGAACAGGAACGGGAACGCGGATCGACCCGGCGGCATCGAATGGCCGGAACACCCCATCCACCGACGCCATGGTAGCCCCCGACACCCGCCCGCCCCTGCCGACCGTAACGGATCCCGAAGTCCGGCCGGCTGCCGTTCCCGCCGCGCTGCGGACATTCGAAGCGCTGATGCGGCGCAACAACCGCAGGCTGTTCCGCACCGCGAGGGCGATCCTGCGCAATGACGCGGCGGCCGAGGACGCGCTGCAGGATGCCTACGTCGCCGCGTTTCGGGGCCTCGACCGCTTCCGCGGCGAGGCCGAGCTCTCGACCTGGCTCACCCGCATCGTCGTCAACCAGGCGCTGCAGGCCCTGCGCAAGTCGGGACGCGAGCGCGTCGTCGTCCCGATCGCGGGCCCCGAGGGCGACGAGCCGGACAGGATCGACGCGATCCCCGACGCATCGACGCAGGGGACGCCGGAGGACGCGATGCTGCGCAGTGAGCTGCGGCGCCTGATCGAGCGCAAGATCGACGCGCTGCCGGCGGACTTTCGTACCGTCTTCGTCATGCGCGAAGTCGAGGAAATGACCGTTCAGGAGACCGCCCGCTGCCTCGAGCTCCCCGAGGCGACGGTGCGCACGCGGCTGTTTCGGGCCAAGGCGCGACTGCGGGAATCGATCGCGACCGAGCTCGAGGTCGCGGCGCAGGACGTCTACGCCTTCGACGGCGCGCGTTGCGACCGCATCGTCACGGCCGTGCTGCTGAGAATCGTGCAGGAATCCCGTCCGGACGGCTGAAACCGGCCCGTCGCCCCCCCCGCCGTCTCCGCGGCGCCGCAGTCCGGGGCGGCGCAGCGTCGCAGCGCTGCATCCGAAACCGCCCCGCATCCGTATCTGACCGGTGTGTCCCCGCGTTCGACTGTCTCGAACGCAGAATCCACGAGGAGAAGCCATGAATGCCGTTCATTGCGCAGTTGCCGCAGCCCTGACCGTCGCGACCTTCGCCGTCCAGGCGCAAGCTGCCGGCCCCACGGATCCGCAGATCGCCGCGATCGTCGTCACCGCGAACCAGGTCGACATCGATGCGGGCAGGCTCGCGGAGGCACGGGCGGCCAGCCCCGAGGTGAAGGCCTTTGGAAAGATGATGGTCACCGACCACAGCGGCGTCAACGCCGCCGCCGTGGCGCTGGTGACGAGGCTGCAGGTCACGCCCGAGGACAACCCGACCGCCGAAAGCCTAAGGAAAGGCGGGCAAGACAACGTCGCGCAGTTGCAGGCGCTGCAGGGGCCCGCGTTCGACAAGGCATACATCGATCACGAGGTCGCCTATCACGAAGCGGTGCTCGATGCCGTCGACAAGACGCTGATCCCGGATGCGCAGAACGCCGACCTCAAGGCCCTGCTGATCAAGGTGCGCCCCGCGTTCGTCGCCCACCTCGACCACGCCAAGGCGCTGCAGGCAACGCTCGGAAAATGAGCGGCAGCCGGGTGACGATGCGGTGGGAACTGGCGCTTCGCGTCCCGATCCGGGCGGAGGCCTTTCGATGAACGACAGGCGCAGGCAGCGGCGACGGTTCATGCTGATCGCGTGCGGCGCCATCGCCACGCTTCGGGGGCAGGCATCGTGGGGGGCCACCGTCACCCCCGGCCCCAGCCCGAGCGCCGACGCCACCCGCGCCGGGACGCGCGTGCACGAGGTGACCATCGACGCTTTCGCGTTCGCGCCGGCGGCCGTCAGCGTAGATCGCGGCGACACGGTCGTCTGGCGCAACGACGACCCGGTCCCCCACACGGTCACGGCACCGGGAAGCTTCGATTCGGGAGCGATCGCGGCCGGCGGCAGCTGGCGCTACACGGCCGCCACCCGCGGCCGCTACGAATACGTCTGCAGCTTCCACCCGACGATGAAGGGGTTGCTGGTCGTCCGCTGAGGGCCGGTACCCCTACCCGTATCCGTACCATCGACGCCACATTGCAGCGCAACAGACCGCGCTCGAAGCCCCTTCCTCCTTGCGACCGCCATCCGCGGCAACCTAGACTTGCCAGGCGCATCGCGGCATGACGAGAAGAGTGCCCCCGCAGCCAGGGGACGCCGCACAGGGAACATCAACCCTGCGGTCGCGACTCACCCACGCAAATCGGAGGACTCATGGACGGTTCGGATTTCACGCGGCGATTCCCGGGGGATCGCCGCAGATTCCTGCGCGGCGCAGCTTCGCTCGGGGCAGGTGCGATGCTCGGCTCGACGGCGCTGCGGGCGATGGCAGCCAACAGCTACATGCTCCCGATCGGCAACGGGGAGCGGCCGGTGGTCCAGTATCCGCAGAAGCGGCCGCTGATCGTCCTGACGAGCCGCCCGCCGCAGCTCGAGACGCCATTCGAGGTCTTCAATGAAAGCGTGGTCACGCCCAACGACGCGTTCTTCGTTCGCTACCACCTCGCGGGCGTTCCGACCAGCATCGACCTCGACACGTTCCGGATCAACATCAAGGGCGCGGTCGACACGCCGATCTCCCTTTCGGTCGACGAGCTGAAGCGCTTCCAGTGGACCGAGTACTACGCGGTCAACCAGTGCTCGGGCAACAGCCGCGGCCTCTTCGAGCCGCGAGTGGCCGGCGGACAGCTCGCCAACGGCGCGATGGGCAATGCCAAGTGGCGCGGCGTGCCACTGAAGAACATCCTCGACAAGGCCGGCGTGCAGAAGGGCGCGAAGCAGGTCACGTTCGGCGGCGTCGACGGGCCGGTGCTTCCGACGACCCCGGACTTCGCCAAGGCGCTGGACATCGATCACGCAATGGACGGCGAGGTGATGATCGCCTACCAGATGAACGACGCCGACCTGCCGATGCTGAACGGCTATCCGGTGCGCCTGATCGTCCCCGGCTACTACGGCACCTACTGGGTCAAGCACCTGAACGAGATCACCGTCATCGACGACACGCTGAAGAACTTCTGGATGGGCACCGCCTACCGGATTCCCGACAACACCTGTGCCTGCACGCCTCCCGGCAAGCTGCCGGAGAAGTGGCGGCCGATCGGCCAGTTCGACGTCCGGTCGTTCATCACCAGCGTCAAGGACGGCGCCAGGGTTCCCGCGGGCAAGCCTTTCACGATCCGCGGCATGGCCTTCGATGCCGGCTACGGCATCCGCGACGTCGCGGTGTCGACCGACAACGGCCGCAGCTGGCACGAGGCGCAGCTCGGCAAGGACCTCGGCAAGTACTCGTTCCGCGAATGGCACGCCTCGGTCACGCTGCCGGCGGGCGCGCGGACGCTGAAGGTACGTGCCGTCAACGGCATCGGCCAGTCGCAGCCGTCGGACCCGCTGTGGAATCCTGCCGGGTACATGCGCAACATCGTCGAAACGACGCACGTGCACGCGGCCTGAGGAGGAAAAAGATGCTACGCAAGATCCGTATCCAGGCAGCGTTCGCCGGCAGCTTCGCGCTGCTGTCGGCAGGGGCCATCACCGCGGCGGGGCTGACCATCCAGCTTCCGCCCGAGACCGCCGACTTCACGCCGGGCCCGGGCGTCCAGCTCGCCGAGCAGAATTGCAAGACCTGCCACTCGGCCGACTACATCAAGACCCAGCCTTCCGGGAAGCCTTTTGCGTTCTGGAAGGTCGAGGTAGAGAAGATGAAGAAGCTCTACGGCGCCAACATCGCCGACGCCGACATCGAGCCGATCGCGAAGTACCTGACCGCGCATTACGGCGACGGGAAGTAGCGCCTCCGCCTCGCCCCACCCTCACCCCAACCCCCTCCCGCTTGCGGGAGAGGGGGCCGAGCGAGAGCGCGGCGGGTGAGGGGCTGTCGCTTCAGAGCCGATGCGTCATGTCGGTGACCGCAAGGCTCGACCATGCGGCATCGCCGCGCGCGAGCAGCAGCACCTTGAACAGCTCGCCCATCTCCGCCGGCGAGATCAGCCTCTGGACCGCGGCGGCCTCGCGGATGTAGGCCAGCGATTCGGGCGCACCCGTCGCGGCGAGCAGGTCGAGGATGCCGCAGCCGAGCAGGAACGAGGCCTGGGTCGCGAAGCCGGCGACCTGCATCCCCGCGGCCTCGGCAGCCTCGGCGATCGCGGTGAAATCGACGTGCGCCGTGAGATCCGACAGCCCCGGCCACAGGAATGGATCGGCGTGCGAGCGATGCCGGTAATGGCCGAGCAGCGTGCCCTCGCTGCGCTGCGGATGGTAGTACTCGGCCCGCGGAAAGCCATAGTCGACGATCATCAGCGCCCCCCGTCGCAGGCGGCGCGCCAGCGTGCCGACCAGCGCCTCGGCCGCCGGATTGATCTCGCTCGCATAGTCGCCCGCCTCCGGAAATCGCGCCCGGGCGATCGAGAGCAGCCGCGGATCGGCGAGAGGTCGATCCTCCCACGCGAGCACCCCGTCCTTCCAGGCAACGCCGCGCTCGTACCAGGCGTCGCCGCGGCGCGCGACGACCCGCGGCGCGATGGCGTCGAGCACTTCGTTCATGACGACCACGCCGTCGACATCCTGCGGCAGGCGGTCGAGCCATTCGACCCGGGCAGCCGCGCCCGGTGCGAGCGCAGCGATCGTCGCGCGCTGCCGCTGGCGCAGGTCGGGACTGACCTCGAGGATCGAGTAGACGAGCGATGCGGACAGCGTCGGACCGCCACATCGCGCCAGCGCATTCAGCATCGACGCCGCGAGCGCGCCGCTGCCCGCACCCAGCTCGACGATGCGCTGCGTGCCCGTCGCCTGCAGGATCGCATGCGCCTGCTGCGCGAGCGCCGCGCCGTAGAGCGGGGACAGCTCGGGACCCGTGACGAAATCACCGTCGGTGCCGAACTTGCGCGCGCCGGCGACGTAGTACCCGAGCGACGGCGCGTAGAGCGCGATCTCCATGTAGCGGGTGAACGGCAGGAAGCCGCCGCCGCCCGCGATCTCCTCGCGCACCCGGGCGACGACGCGCGCGCTGTGGGCGCGCGCGGCTTCGTCGGGAGCAGGCAGCGGCGCGGCGTGGACGGTCATGGGCGCGATGGCGGGACTATGCTAGATTGCCAGCCAGTCTAATCGACCGGCAGGTCCCGAAAGGCGCGGCGTGGAAAACAGCGTCGTATTGATCACCGGCGGCGCCAAGCGGGTGGGTGCGGCGATCTGCCGGCGCCTGCACCGGGCCGGCGCATCGATCATGCTGCATTACCGCGCCTCCGCCGGCGAGGCGCGCCTGCTGCAGGCCGAGCTCAATCACGTCCGCCCCGATTCGGTGGCGCTGATCCAGGCCGACCTGCTCGACGTCGCGAAGCTTCCTTCGCTGGTCGAGCAGACCGTGCAGACCTTCGGCAGGCTCGATGCGCTGGTCAACAACGCGTCCACGTTCTACCCGACCGCGGTCGGCGACATCGCCCCCGCCGACTGGAACGACCTGATCGGAACGAACCTCCAGGCGCCGCTGTTCCTGTCGCAGGCCGCCGCCCCCGCGCTGCGCAAGTCGCAGGGCGCGATCGTCAACATCACCGACATCCATGCCGAGCGCCCGCTCAAGAGCTACGTCGTCTACTCGATCGCCAAGGCCGGGCTCGAAGGCCTCACGCGCTCGCTCGCGCGCGAGCTCGCCCCCGAGGTCCGGGTCAATGCGATCGCCCCCGGGCCGATCCTCTGGCCCGATGCCGAGGTGTTCGACGAGCTCGCCCGCCAGCGCATCATCTCGCACACGCCGCTGCGCCGCGAGGGCACCCCCGACGACGTCGCCAAGGCCGTGCACTTCCTGCTCGCCGATGCGCCCTACGTGACCGGCGAGACGATCAACGTCGACGGCGGCCGCAACATCGCGATGTGACCCGCACGGCGGGTCGGCCGCGGATCATGCCACCCGCGCGGCGACCTGCGCGGCGAGCCGCTCGAGATAGGGTTCGACGATGCCGTGGGTGACCAGCGCCACCCGCGTGCGTTCCAGGTAGTCGGCGGACGAGCCGAACGCGCCGCGGGCGCGGGCGACGACGTCGGCCTGCGCATCGATCGTCAGCTTCCCTGCGTACTGGGGATGATCGCGCCTGACGACGAAGCCGAGCGCGGTCACCTGCCGGGCGCCGCTGCTCAGCGAGAGCCACCGCGGCGTGTATGCGCCGGTCACCATCTCGCGCCGCCACAGCAGGCGGAACTCGTCGGGCGCCTGTGCCGCGGGCAGCCGGTAGATGACGCCGCGACAGCATCCGCCCCGATCGAGCCCGAGGACGAGTCCCGGCGCGTCGGGGGTGCCGCGGGAAGCGAGCGACCAGATGCAGAAGCGGCGATGCAGCCCGTGCAGCGTGGCCAGCCGCGCCTCGACGAACGGGAACAGGGGATTCCACAGCAGCGATCCGTAGGCGAACACCCACCAGCCCGCAGCGCCGGGCCTCGCCGCCAGCGTTGCCTGCATCGAGGCCTCCAGCTGCTCGTCGGTCAGCGTGTGGTGCGCCGGCAGCGCCTCGACGTAGACGGCGCGCATGCGCCCTTGCTCGAGGTCGCGTCGCGACAGCGTCATTGCTCGTCGAGGTCGTGCCTGAGCTTCTGCAGCTCGACCCTGGCCTTGCGCCGCAGCGCAGCACCCGACTTGCCGTGCGCGCCGCCCTTGGCGAGCAGCGGCGACCGGGCGACCGGATTGCGGGGCTTGACCAGCGCATGAACCTCGGGAGCCGAATGACGCTTCGCCCGCTTCATGGCTGCGCTCCGCGATCGGCGAGGAACAGCGACTGCAGGTCGTTCAGGAAGCGCCGGCCCAGCGGCGTCGGGCGCAGCACCGCGGGGTCGGGCTCGAGCAGACCCTTGCGCACCGCCTCCGCGATCGCCGATGCCGCAACCGCGATCGGCAGGCCGGTGCGCTCGGCGAACATCGCCGAGGGCACGCCGTCGGTCAGGCGCAGCGCATTCAGCATGAACTCGAATGGAAGGTCGCGCCGCGACACTTCGACGTCTTCCTGCAGCGGCGAGGCCTGCGCCACCTGGTCCAGGTACCGCATCGGCTGCTTCCAGCGCAGCTGCCGCAGCACGCGGTCGGGGAACGACAGCTTCGAATGCGCGCCGGCGCCGATGCCGAGGTAGTCGCCGAAGCGCCAGTAGTTGACGTTGTGCCGGGACTCGCGCCCGGGCTTGGCGTGCGCCGAGGTCTCGTAGTGCACGTAGCCCGCGGCGTCGAGCGCGAACAGGACCGCTTCCTCGATGTCGGCCGCGGTCTCGTCGTCGGGGATGCGCGGCGGATAGCGGTGGAACAGCGTGTTCGGCTCGATCGTCAGGTGGTAGAACGACAGGTGCGGCGGTCCGAAGCCGAGCGCGGCCCGGACGTCGCGGAGCGCATCGTCGACGTCCTGCCCGGGCAGCGCGAACATCAGGTCGAAATTGACGTTGCCGAAGATCATCAGCGCGGCCTCGGCCGCGCGGCGCGCCTCGCGGGCATCGTGCACGCGGCCGAGTGCTTCGAGATGGCGGTCGTCGAAGCTCTGGATGCCCAGCGACAGCCGGTTGACGCCCGCTGCGTAGTAGCCGGCGAAGCGTTCCCGCTCGAAGGTCCCGGGATTGGCCTCGAGGGTGATCTCGGCGTCGGGCGCCAGCGGCAGCCGCGCCCGGATCGCGGCGAGCAGCCGGTCGATCGCAGCCGCCGAGAACACGCTGGGAGTTCCGCCGCCGATGAACACCGAGCCGACCTTGCGGCCCCAGACCAGCGGCAGCGAAGTCTCGAGATCGGCGATCAGCGCATCGACGTAGGCCTCCTCGGGCAGCGTTTCGGGCGCGGCATGCGAATTGAAATCGCAGTACGGGCATTTCCTGATGCACCACGGAATGTGCACGTACAGCGCGAGCGGCGGCAGGGCGGTGAAGCGCGGCTTCGACAGCACCGCGGCGTCGATGGCGATGCGCGCCGGCGACGCGACGGTCGCCGACTCGCGATCAGTGCTCATGCCGCCGCGCCTCTTCGAGGCGCGCGATCAGCGCGCGCATGGCCTGCCCGCGATGCGACAGGCCGTTCTTGGTTTCGAGCGGCAACTCGGCGCCGGTCAGTCCCGTCACCGCGTCCTCGAAATGGGGATCGTAGCCGAAGCCGCCGCGGCCTCGCGGCACGTCGACGATCCTGCCGTGCCAGGCACCCTCGGCGATGATCGGCTGGGGGTCGTCGGCGTGATGGACCAGCACGAGCACGCAGTAGTAATGCGCACGGCGATCGGCGACGCCGGCGAGTGCTTCGACCAGCGCGGCGTTGTTGCGCTCGTCCGATCTCGGTCCGCCCGCGTAGCGCGCACTGCGCACCCCGGGCGCGCCGCCCAGCGCGTCGACGCAGACGCCGGAATCGTCTGCGAGCGCCGGCAGTCCCGTCCGGGCACTGGCGTGCCTCGCCTTCGCGAGGGCGTTCTCGATGAAGGTCACGTGGGGTTCGTCCGCCTCGCCGACCCCGAGTTCCGCCTGCGGGATCACCTCGACGCCGAGCGGCTCGAGGAGCCGCCGGAACTCGCGCAGCTTGCCGGCGTTGCTCGATGCCAGGACGAGGCGGGAGATCACTTCGCGAGCGCGAGACGCTGCGCCGCGTGCAGCTGGGCGATGCCGTTCCTGGCGAGCTCGAGCAGCGCGTCGAACTCCTCGCGCGTGAACGGGGCGCCTTCCGCCGTGCCCTGCAGCTCGACGAAACCGCCGGCCCCGGTCATCACGACGTTCATGTCGGTGTCGCAGCCGGCATCCTCGGCATAATCGAGATCGAGCAGCGGCGTGCCTGCGACCACGCCCACCGACACCGCGGCGACACGATCGCGCAGCGGCTCGCCGGCGAGAAGGCTGCGTCCGCGGCACCAGGTGATCGCGTCGGCCAGCGCGACGTAGGCGCCGGTGATCGACGCACAGCGCGTCCCTCCGTCGGCCTGCAGGACGTCGCAGTCGATGCGGATCGTCCGCTCGCCCAGCGCGGAAAGGTCGATGATCGCCCGCAGCGAGCGGCCGATCAGGCGCTGGATTTCCTGCGTGCGCCCCGACTGCTTCCCCTCCGCCGCTTCGCGGCGCATCCGCGTGTTCGTCGAGCGCGGCAGCATGCCGTACTCCGCCGTGAGCCAGCCCTGGCCCTTGCCCTTGAGGAACGCCGGCACACCCTCGTCGACGCTGGCGGTGCACAGGACGCGGGTGTCCCCGGCTTCGACCAGCACCGAGCCTTCGGCGTGCCGGGTCCAGCCGCGGCCGATCGTCAGCGGGCGCAGCTCGTCGGCGCGACGGCCGTGGGCACGCGAGCTCACTGGACTACCTTCGTGCGGCGTGCGCGCAACGGGCGGCGGGTGAAATCGATTCGTGTCTGCATTGCAGCGAGCATCGGAAGGCGTCGATTATAGGCGATGCCCCGGCGGTCACCCGGCCCCGGGGCGGATTCAGTCGACGCGGATGCCCAGCGTGTCGACCAGCGCTCTCCCGCGCGCGAGACCGGCGCGGATGTCGGCCGCGAATTCCTCCGAGCTGTTGCCGACCACCTGCTGCCCGGCATCGACGATCTGCCTTTGGATTCCCGGTTCGTGAACGATGCGCACCAGGTCCGCATTGAGCCGGTCGACGATGCGCGACGGTGTTCCGTGCGGGGCGAGGATGCCGTACCACGAGACCATGTCGAAGCCCGGATAACCCTGCTCGGCCACGGTCGGCGTGTTCGGCAGCGAAGGCACGCGCCGGTCACCGGTGACCGCGAGCGCGAGACCCGTGGCCGCAGGAAATCCCGCGGGAGCCTGCAGCACCAGCGACTGCAGCAGGCGCACCGAGTTGTCGTCGCAGGGCAGAACAAGGCGCGGCGCCACGACGTCGACCATCCTGGCCAGCGCCGCCAACCACTGCATCGGTGACGCATCGTCGGGCAGCAGGCCGCAGCGGCGGACGTAGCGACTCTTCGCCGCGAGCGAATTCCTCGGGGTGAGAAGAAAGACCTCGAATCCGGCCTTCGCGAGGGCGCCGGGGATGCGCGCAGTGCCGATGTACTGCGTCGCCGTCGACACCAGCAGGATGGCGTCGTTCATTCCGGCGAGGACGCCCGCAGCATCGCCGCGTCGACTGCGAACGGCCGCGGATGCCAGCCCGTCGCCCGCGTGAACGGCGTCGAATCCACTTCCAGCGATCCGGTCAACCGGTCGATCAGCGCCCGGCGCCCCGTCAGCGTGCCCGCGAGGCGCAGCAGCGCGACGGGCACGGCCACGAGACGCGGCTCGACACCCAGCGCATGCGCGATCGCGCGCACCAGCCCGGGGGTCGAGACGGGTCTTTCGTCGGCGATCAGGTAGATGCACCCGCCGGCAGTGCCGACGACGGGCCCGGCTGCGAGCGGTGCAAGGATTGCAGCGTCGATCGCCTCGAGCAGTCCGGAGAGCCCGAGCAGCGAGCGCCGGTTGTCGATGGCCCCGAAGGGAAGCCATCGCCTCGACGCGACCGCATCGACCAGCCTTTCGAAGTTGCCCCGGGCGTGCGCGCCGTAGACCAGCGGCAGCCGGAGCACCACCGGCAGCACCGACGTTCCCTGCGCGATGCGTCCGAGCGCGACTTCTGCCGCATGCTTGCTGCGCGCATAGGCATCCCGCGGCGCAGGCGCATCGTCGGCACGAAACGGCCGGCCCGGCAGGGTTGCCTCGCCGTTGACCTTGATCGTGCTCGCGAACACGAAGCGCCCCACACCCGAGGCGACCGCGGCCTCGGCGAGCTTCGCCGTCACCTCGACGTTGGCGCGATGATATTGCGCGTCGGGATCCGCGGCACGCTCGTCGATCACGTGCGCGCGTCCGGCCAGGTGGACCAGTGCCGTGCTGCCCGTCAGTGCACGGGCCAGGTCCGCGACGCTGGCAGTCTCGAGGTCGACTTCGATGAGATCGACCTGTCGCGGCAGGCGCTCCGCTGCCCGGCGCCGGTCACGGACCAACGCGCGCAACGTTGCGCCCCCGAGCGGCGGACCCGTCGGGCCGACAGCGGCTTGCGCGCCCGACGCGACCCGCGCGCACAACGCGCGGCCGATGAATCCCGTCGCGCCGGTGATCGCGATCGCGGGCCCGCTCACAGCCATCTCCAGCCGTGCTTGCGGTAGAAGCGGATGCCGCTGGCGACGAACCAGCGCAGGTGGCGCAACCCCTTGCCGGCGGCGCCGCCGCCGTGATGGACGATGCGCACGCTCGGCACGTAGGCGTTGCGCATGATCGCGGCAAGCCGCCGGCTCCAGTCGAAGTCCTCGAAATAGAGGAAGAAGCCCGGATCGAAGCCGCCGCTGCGGTCGATCGCCTCGCGCCTGACCAGCATGAAGGCCCCCGACAGCATCGGGATGCCGACCGCATCGCGCGCGGGTTGCGCGTCCACGATGTCGCGCAGCTCGTAGCGCGCGAGGCGGCGCGCGAACGGCCACTGCAGCCAGCGCGGGGCATAGCCGCGCAGCAGGAGATCGACCACCGCCGGATAGCGCTTGCACAGATACTGGCGCTCGCCACCGGGACCCGTCACCTCCGGCGCGAGGGCGCCGACGTCGCCGTGCGCGTCCATCCAGCGGATCGCATTGACCAGCGCATCGGGCGCGAGCTCGGCATCGGGATTCAGTACCAGGTGGTAATCGGCGCCCGTGCCGTGGAGCACCAGGTTGTGCGCCGCGCCGTAGCCGATGTTCGCGTGCCCGTTCAGGTACATCACGTGCACCTTCGCGTTCGCGAAGCACGCGCGCCCGAGATCGGTGACGCGCGCGGCGATTGCCGGGTCCTCGCTATTGTCGATCAGCGCGAGGTGGACGGTCCTCAGGACCTCCGCGCCCTGCGCGGCCGTGATCGCGCCGCGCAACGCGTCGAGCGTGCGCCTGAGCAGCGCCACGTCCGGTCGATGGGTGACGATGCTGATCTGCAGCGACGAAGGCAGCACGAATCAGTCGCGATTGCGTGAATGGCGCGCCCGGATGGCGCAAGCCGCGACTGTACCAGCCGCCACCGCCGCCCCTCACCCCATCCCTCTCCTCTCGAGGGCAAGGATGACCGCCCGACTCAGGGCGACGGCCGCGGCGCGACCCTCGCCAGCGCCTTCATCGGGTCGATCAGGTTGCGGCGCCCGTCGGCGGACGGGGTCGCCGTGGCGCGGATCACCGCGATCACCTGCGGCGGCGTGAGCCGCGGATCGACGGCGAGCATCTTGGCCGCGAGATTCGCCACCTGGGGCGAGGCCATCGACGTCCCCGATTCGGCGATCTTCTCGCCGCCGGGGATGACGCTCTCGACCTGGTAGCCGTTGGCGTCGACGACGACCGTCGGCCCGTAGCTCGTGAACGACGCCTCGTCGCCGGCCTTGTCGACCGCACCGACGGTGATCAGGTTGGGCAGCGAGATGTCGGCGGGGATGTCCTCGGCGAACGACGCGTTCTGGTCGCTGTTGCCGGCCGCGGTGACGAACAGGATCCCGGGCGCGCTCGCGAACGCCCGGGTCAGCGCGTCCTTCTGGATGTCGAAGAGATCGCGGGCGATCGCCTTGCGATCGTCCGGATCCTTGCCGATGTTGCACATCTCGAGCGCCTCCTCGACGCCCTTGACGCTGCCGCCCCAACTCATGTTGACCACGCGCACGTGATTGCGCTTGAAGAAGTCGACGTAGGCCTGCGCATTGCGCGCATCGCGCAGCGCGAGCTCCCTGGTCGGACAGGGATCGGGCAGCAGGTGCCAGTCGAACTCGATGCGACCGACGACCAGCCTCGCGTAGGGATTGCCCGCGACCGCGATGCCGGCGACGTGCGTGCCGTGCATCCAGTTGCCGGAGAGCTGGAGTTCCTCGATCGCGCTCTTGTACTCATCGGGCTTCAACGCCGACAGGTATTTCTTCAGTGCCGTCGCCTCCGGACTGTCGATGTTCGACTGCAGGTCCGAGAAGCCCTTGAGCCTCGCCTTCATCTGCGGGATGCGGCCTTTCAGATCGGCGGGGATCGGCTGCAGCTCACCCTTGGCCGGCATCGAGAACCGGTCGAAAGCGATGACCGCGGGCTTGCCCGCGTCCTTCACGCCCCGGCCGGGGAAGAGCGGCAGGTCGATGCCGCTGTCCCAGATCGCGACGTTGACCGGTGCGTACGGCTTGCCGGGCGGCAGCGCGACGTTGCGCGCGGCCCAGATGTCGGGCTTGTCGACGTGATGCGCGGCGAGCCAGCTGCCGTAGGCGCCGACCAGCGTGTCCTTCAGCGGCAGCGTCGCGACCAGCCTGAAACGCGCATTGACGATCGTCGGCGCGAGATCCGAGCTCAGCGAGCCGGTCTTGTCGACGGTCGGCTGGATCACGTTGCGCACGTAGCCCAGCATCAGCGCCTCGCTTGCGATCTCCGCACCGGCCTTGGCTTCCTTCACCTCGTTCTGCACCAGCGCATAGGGCATCTTCGAGAGGTCGGCGGCGATCAGGCGGCCGACCTCCTTGCGGTAGGCCTCCGACGCGGCACTGCCTTCCTTGCGCTGCGCTTCGATCATCGCCCGCAGCTGCATGCCCGAGAGCAGCTTCTCCGCGGGTTTCTCCTGGAGTTCCTTGATCTGCGCCGCGCGCTGCAGCGCCTGGTCGTAGTTGCCGTCGAGATAGTCGAGCAGCGCGAGCTCGCCTTCGAGCTGGCGCAGCGTCGCGCGGTCGTCGATCTGGTATTTCGCGAGCACCGACTCGGTGTCGCGGCGCACCTCGGCGGCGAAAGGCCTGAACTTCGACGGGTCGCGGACGATGTCCTCGACACGACCATCGATCCTGTAGGTGAAACGGGGAAGGTCTGCGGCCTTCTCGATCTTCGGTTTCGGCTGCGCGAACGCGGGGGCGACGGCGATGCCGAGGAGGCAGGCGACAAGGGCGAAGCGGGTCAACACGAAGGGGTCCTCCGCAGGAAACGGACGAGGCCGGCTCGTGACCGGCCCCGTCCAGGGATCGGCATTGTAGCGAGTCGACGGAAAAGCGGGGTCCGTCCCGGTTTTCGCGGGTTTTCGCGACCCCGGATGGTCAGGCGCGACGGCCGGCGACCACGCGCGGGATGCCGGCGAGGTCGCGCGTGGAAACGACGTCGAGCAAGCCGGCAGCGGCGTACAGAGCCTGCACTGCGTCGGACTGGTCGTGGCCATGCTCGACGACGAGCCATCCACCGGGCGCGAGCCGGGCCGGCGCACCGGCGACGATCGGACGCAGCGCGTCCATGCCATCGTCGCCTGCAGCCAGCGCGCCGATCGGCTCGGCCGGCAGGTCGCCTTCGCGCAGGTGCGCATCGCCGGCCGTGATGTAGGGCGGATTGCTCGCGATGAGGTCGAGGTCCGCCGACGCCTCGAGCGGGAGCCCGGCGTACCAGTCGGCCTCCACGAAGGCCACGTTGGCGATGCCGAGGCGCTGCGCATTGCCACGGGCCACGGCCAGCGCGGCCGGCGACCGATCGCTGGCAACGACCTTCGCGAGCGGGCGCTCGTGCGCCAGCGCCAGCGCGACCGCCCCGGACCCGGTGCCGAGGTCGAGCACCCGCAGAGGACGATCGGCAAGGAGCCTCGCCAGTGCGACTTCGACCAGCGTCTCGGTTTCGGGTCGAGGGATCAGGACCGAGGGATCGACCGCGAGCCGCAGTCCCCAGAACTCGCGCCATCCGGTCAGGTAGGCGACGGGCTCGCCTTCGCGGCGCCGCCTCGCCAGCGCGAAGAAGCGATCGGCATCCTCGCGTGCCAGCGGATCGTTCGCGTGGGCGATCAGCCACGCGCGATCGCAGCCCAGGACCTGCGCGAGCAGCACCTGGCCGTCGACGGGAACGAGACCGCTCTTCGCCAGCGCCTGGCGCAGGGTCGTCGGCGTCATCGCAGCGCGCGCGCTGCCGCCGCGTCCTGCGGCCATTGCGGCCGCCACGCGCCGTTGCGCACCGCTTCGAACAGCCGCAGCCGGCGCTCGTAGTAGCGGCCCCAGCCTGCATCGGCAAGGCCCGCCTTCTGCAGCACGCGCTGCGACGCCGCGTTGTCGGGGTGGGTGACGCCGATGATCCGGTACAGCCCGAGATCGATGAAACCGTAGCGGACCAGCGCGCTCGCGCCTTCGGTCGCATAGCCCCTGCCCCAGGCCGCGTAGCGCAGCCGGTAGCCGACCTCGACCTCGGCGCTGCGCGGAATGTACTTCAGCGCGAACCAGCCGATGAAATCGCCGTTGTCGCGACGCGTCGCGCGCCAGGTGCCGAGTCCCGGGTAGCGGCCGTAGGCGCGCGGCACGCGCCGGATCGCCGCATCGACCTGCTCTCGGGTCGACAGGCGGCCGCTGCCGATGTAGCGCATGACGCGCGGATCGGAATCGAGCTCGTAGAGCTCGTTGGCGTGCGCATCGGTGATCTCGTGCAGCGCGAGACGCCGCGTCGTCAGCCAGGGCGCGGCAGCGCTCATCGGTCGACCGCCGCAGCAGCGGCGCTCATGCTTCCCCCGACAGCGTCGCGAGCTGCTCGGCCTGGAACTCCTGGGCGAGCGCAGCGATCAGCTCGTCGAGGTCGCCGTCCATGATCGCGTCGATCCTGTAGAGGGTCAGGTTGATCCGATGGTCGGTCACGCGGCCTTGCGGGAAATTGTAGGTACGGATGCGCTCGCTGCGATCCCCCGAGCCGATCAGGCTCTTGCGCTGCGCGGCCTCCTTCTGCGCGCGTTCGCGCCGGTCGCGGTCGACGAGGCGCGACGCGAGCACGCTCATCGCCTGCGCGCGGTTGCGATGCTGCGAGCGGTCGTCCTGGCATTCGACGACGAGGCCGGTCGGCAGGTGAGTGATGCGCACCGCCGAATCGGTCTTGTTGATGTGCTGGCCGCCCGCCCCCGAGGCGCGGAAGGTGTCGATGCGAAGGTCGGCGGGATTGATCTCGATGTCGGCAACCGGGTCGGCCTCGGGCAGGATCGCCACCGTGCAGGCGGACGTATGGATGCGTCCCTGCGCCTCGGTCTGCGGCACGCGCTGCACGCGATGTCCTCCGGATTCGAACTTGAGTCGCGCGTAGACGCCACTGCCGACGATGCGGGCGATGATCTCGCGGTAGCCCCCGAGGTCGGAGCTCGATTCGGAAACCACCTCGACCTTCCAGCGCTGGCGCTCGGCGTAGCGGGCGTACATGCGGAACAGGTCGGCAGCGAAAAGCGCCGATTCATCGCCCCCCGTGCCGGCACGGATCTCCAGGAAAACGTTGCGCTCGTCGTCGGGATCCCTGGGCAGCAGCATCGCCTGCAGCTCCCCCTCGAGCGTCGCGAGACGCGCCTCGGTGGCGTGGCGCTCCTCGTCGGCGAAGTCCCGCATCTGCGGATCACGCGCGAGCTCCGCGGCGGTGGCGAGATCGGCCTCGGCCTTTCCGAATTCGCCGTAGCGCGCAACGACCGGGGCGAGCTCGGCGCGCTCCCTCGACCAGGCACGGTAGCGCTCGAGGTCGCGCGTCGCGTCCTCGGAGGCGAGCAGCGCATCGAGCTCGGCAAGGCGCGCGCTCAACTGGTCCAGCTTGGTGCGTAACGACTGTTTCATGCGAATCGGGGTGCCGGGGGCGTCGGGAAAATCTGGAAATTCAGGATCGGATCGGCATCCGGACGGGGCCCGGATCGGCCGGTGGGCGGCGCTCCGCAGGCATCGCCGGGGCCGCCGCGCTCCCCTCGCTGCAGAGCCGGGGCGGCCGGCGCGAAAGCGCTACGACTCGCGATCGGTGGAGGGTTCGGGCAGGCCGTAGACGCGCGTGAACAGCGCGATCATTTCGGCCCGCTCCGCGTCGCCGGCGGCATTGAGCGCGGCGAGCGGTGCGTGCAGCAGCTTGCTGGTCAGGCCGCGCGCAAGCGATTCGAGGACGACCTCGGGGCGCGTTCCCGCGGCGAGCTGGCGCCGGGCGCGCTCGAGCTCGGCACTGCGCAGCGCATCGTGGTGCTGCGACAGTGCGGCAATCGTCGGCACCACGCTGCGGCCCTGCAGCCAGTGCAGGAAATGCGCTGCCTGCGCGGCGATCATCTGCTCGGCCTGCGCCACGGCCTCGCGGCGGACCTGCAGGTTGCCTTTCACGATCTCGGCGAGATCGTCGATGCTGTAAAGGAACACGTCGTCGAGCGCCGCGGCCTCGGCCTCGACGTCGCGCGGCACGGCGAGGTCGACGATCAGCACCGGCGCGTGCCGGCGCTGGCGGACGACGCGCTCGAGGGTCCCCTTGCCGATGATCGGCAGCGTGCTCGCCGTGCAGGTGACGACGATGTCGAATTGCGCCAGGCGTTCGGTGAGGTCGGTCAGCGTGATCGCCTCGGCGCCGAAGCGCTGCGCGAGCTTCTCGCCGCGGTCGATGGTCCGGTTGGCGACGGTGATCGAACGCGGCCCGCGCGCCGCGAAATGCGTCGCCGCCAGCTCGATCATCTCGCCCGCGCCGACCAGCAGCAGCCGCTGGTCCGCGATCGACGGAAAGATGCGCTCGGCGAGCTTCACCGCCGCCGCCGCCATCGAGATCGATGCGCTGCCGATGTCGGTCTGCGTGCGCACGTCCTTGGCGACCGCAAACGTGCGCTGGAACAGGCGGTTCAGCACCAGGCCCAGCGACCCGGCGGCCTGCGCCGAGCGCACCGCCTGTTTCATCTGGCCGAGGATCTGCGGCTCGCCGAGGACCATCGAATCGAGGCCGCTGGCGACGCGGAACGCATGGGTCACCGCGCGATCGCGCGGCAGCGTGTAGACATAGGGATCGAGCGCCGCGCGCGGCAGCCGATGTGCATCCTCCAGCCAGCGCACGACCGAATCCGGCGCGCCGCCGTGGAAATACACCTCGGTCCGGTTGCAGGTCGACAGGATGGCCGCTTCGCGGACCGTGCCTTTGGTCGTCAGCTCGCGCAACGCATCGGACAGGGCGTTGGGCGCGAACGTCACCCGCTCACGGACGTCGAGCGGTGCGGTCGTGTGGTTGAGACCCAGCGTGTAGAGCGCCATCGTCGTCGATACGTTATGCGGGTTCCCTGCGCTTGCAAGCGCCGCGGCGGCACCGCGGCGTCCACCCAATGCGCATTTTACCGCAGCCCCGTCCGCCGGGGCGAGGATAAGTCTTTGATTTGGGTCAACGAAGCTCGGCAGCGACCCGGGGCAGCAGCGGCGGCAAGGGATCCGGCAGCGGCAACGGAAGCGCTGCCGCCGGCCGCAGGGTCGCCGGGGTCACCCGCCGGGTGGGAACGGTGACCCAGCAGCTGTCCCAGAACGGGTAGTCCGCCAGCCGCTCGGTGAGTTGCGCCCGCAACGGCTGGCGCAGCAGTTCGCGCGCTGCGGCGGCGATCTCGGCATCGCCGTGGACCGGGCGCCAGGTGTAGCGGAGGTCCCAGACCGGGCCACCCCCTTCGTGCAGCTGCGTTACCCGCAGCGCGGCGCGGGACAGCAGGCCGGCTGCGGCGTCCTCCAGATTGCCGCGGCGCAGCGCGACGAGCGCCTCGAGCCGCCATGGCAGCAGCACCCAGGCGAGGATGTCCCAGAGCCCCGAAGCCTGCATCAGCGCGAGCTCGGCGGCGACCGCCGCACCCGAGGCGAAATCGGCGAAGGTCGGTGCCCGGTGACGCGTCACGGCCGCGATGCGCCATGCAAGCCCGTGGGTCGCTCCCGGGTGACCGAATCGAGGGTATTGCATCGCGTCGCCATTTCGATCTGTCCGGCATACGGTAGCGAATGCGCCTCGGCCGCGACATCGGTCGTCCGGCCGAGGCAATGCGGCACCGGGCGGCGCGGCGTTGCGTTCGCGACCCACCGGAGTAGCATCCGAAGGCGGCCGCGACGAACGAAGGCGGCCGCGACGAACGACGCGGCTCGGCGGCGTGAAGCGCGAGCAAGCCCGCACGCCTGGGACCTGGCAAGGCAGTTGCGGGAGCGCGCTACGCTACGACAAACAACAACGCACGGGAGGGGCACGATGAGGGAACGCAGTCGACCTGCGGGTACGCCTGAACCGCAGGATGCCGTAGCGGACATGCTGCGCGGGGCCGAAGACCGCGCGCTGGCAACCGACCGAGCCAACCCCATGTCGCCCTACCACCGCGACTCAGGCGGCACGCCGGGGGGTCGCCGGCGTTTCATGCTCGGCTCGCTGGCGGTCGCGGGTGCGGCCACGAGCCTGCCGGGTTTGGCGCGAGCCAAGGGGTCGCTCGGTTCCGAGGAACACGATGTCCCTGCCGACGCAAGCAAGGTTCCGGGCTACCCGCTCGCGGATGAAAGCTACGGCACCCGGTCGCAGTTCGAAACTGCCGTCCGGGTCCGCTTCAAGACGGCCACGACCCTGTCGTCGTGGACCTTCACACCGCTGCAGGACAGCCTGGGCATCTTGACGCCCTCGGGACTCCACTTCGAACGCAGTCACGGCGGTACGGCAGTGATCGACCCGAGCAAGCACCATCTGTTCGTGCACGGCATGGTGAAGTCGCCAAAGAAGTTCTCGATGCAGGACATGAAGCGCTTCCCGTCGATGTCGCGGACCATGTTCGTCGAATGCTCGGGGAACGGCTTGACCGAATGGTCGAAGCCGACGATGAAGACCGTGCAGGGCACGCACGGCCTGACCTCGACCTCCGAGTGGACCGGGGTGCCGCTGCGGACGATTCTCGAGGAGGCCGGCCTGAAGCCCGGCGCCAAGTGGCTGCTGGCCGAAGGCGGCGATGCGGCCGCGATGACGCGCAGCATCCCGATCGAGAAGGCGCTCAAGGACTGCTTCCTGGCGTACGGCCAGAACGGCGAGGCGATCCGCCCGGAACAGGGCTATCCGCTGCGGCTGATGGTGCCCGGCTTCGAAGGCAACATGCACATCAAGTGGCTGCGGCGCATCGAGGTGTCCGACGCGCCGTTCATGACACGCGAGGAGACGTCGAAGTACACGGACCTCATGCCGAACGGCAAGGCTGTGCAGTTCTCGTTCGCGATGGAGGCGAAGTCGGTCATCACTTCGCCGTCGGGGGAAATGGCCCTCGACGGACCCGGCTTCTACGAGATCACCGGCCTCGCATGGTCCGGACGTGACGCCGTGCGGCGCGTCGATGTCTCCGCCGACGGTGGGAGGACCTGGCGCCAGGCGGCGCTGCAGGGACCGATCCTGCCGATCTGCCATACCCGCTTCCGCCTGCCGTGGAAATGGGATGGCAAGGAAGCGATCCTGCAGAGTCGCTGTGTCGACGAAACCGGCTACGTCCAGCCCACGCTCGGGCAGGTGATCGCCCTGCGCGGCCTCAATGGCCCGATCGGATCGATCTACCACCTGAATGCGATCCAGAGCTGGCATGTCGCAACCGACGGAAAGGTGTCGAATGTCCACGACTACTAGCACCCGCCGTCGCATCGCGATCGGCATCCTGGTCCTGGCGGCCGCCGGGGTTTCCGGCATCGAGCGCGCTCATGCAGCCTATGGCTTCGGGACGACGCCCTCGGAATCCGAGCTTGCCGCCTTCACTTCGCCGTTGCCCGACGGGCGCGGATTGCCTGCGGGCTCCGGAACCGTCGCGCAGGGCGACACGCTCTACAAGGGGCAATGCGCGGCCTGCCACGGCGACAAGCTCCAGGGCGGCATCGGCGACCGCCTGATCGGTGGCCGCGGGACGCTGGTCAACGACGATCCGAAGAAGGCGCCGATCAAGACCGTCGAGAGCTACTGGCCGTACGCGACGACGCTCTTCGACTACATCAAGCGCGCGATGCCGCAGACCACGCCCGGCAGCCTGAACGACGACCAGGTCTATGCGCTCTGCGCCTACATCCTGTCGGAGGCGAAGATCGTTCCTTCCGACGGCACGCTCGATGCGAAGTCACTGGCCAAGCTGAGGATGCCCAACCGCGACGGCTTCATCCCCGATCGTCGTCCGGAGAAGTTCCCGCCGGTCGCGAAGTCACCGCACCAGAAGCTGGGTTTCGACGGCCCCCTCAAGTAGCGGGAACGGTCCACGTGCAGGCGGGCCGGGAGCGGATCCCGGTCCGTCGTGGAGGCGTCGTCACGCCTTGATGAACGCCTGCCGGCTGCCCAGCCACCGATCGAGGTGCAGCCGGGCCGCCTCGGGATCGGACTTCAGCAATTCGTCGGCGGCATCGCGTGCCTGCTCGATCAGCTCGACGTCGCGCTCGAGGTCGGCGAAGCGCAGCAGCGGCACGCCGGCCTGGCGCGCGCCGAGGAACTCGCCCGGGCCGCGGATCAGGAGGTCCTGGCGTGCGATCTCGAAGCCGTCGGTCGTCTCGTAGATCACCTTGAGCCGCTGCTTGGCGGTGTCGGTCAGCGGGTCCTCGAACAGCAGCACGCAGCTGCTCTCCGCCGCACCTCGCCCGACGCGCCCGCGCAGCTGATGCAATTGCGCGAGCCCGAAGCGCTCGGCGTGCTCGATCACCATGATCGACGCGTTGGGCACGTCGACGCCGACCTCGATCACCGTCGTCGCGACGAGCACGCCGATGTCGCCGCGCGCGAAGGCATCCATCGTCGCGGCCTTCTCGTCGGGTTTCATGCGACCGTGGACGAGGCCGACGGCGATCGGCGCCACTGCGCACCCCGAAACGCTGTCCGTGCCGGACTCGTCTGCGGCCGCCGCCTGCCGCGGACCGAACGCGCGCGTCAGCTCCGCGTGCAGCGCGACGGCAGTCTGCAACTCGAGCTTCTCGGACTCCTCGATCAACGGGCACACCCAGTAGGCCTGCCGGCCTTCGCGGCAGCCCTTGCCGACCCACGCGACGATCTCCGCGCGCCGCTTCTGGCTGACCAGGCGCGTGGAGACCAGGGTGCGCCCCGGCGGCATCTCGTCGAGCACCGACACGTCGAGGTCGGCGTAGAAAGTCATCGCCAGCGTGCGCGGGATCGGCGTCGCGCTCATCATCAGCTGGTGCGCCTCGGTCATGCCCTTGTCGCGCAGCGCGAGCCGCTGTGCGACGCCGAAGCGGTGCTGTTCGTCGATGATCGCGAGCCCGAGCCGCGGCAGTGCGACGCCTTCCTGGAACAGCGCGTGCGTCCCGATCGCGAACGATGCCGCACCGCTCTCGAGGGATTCGAGCGCCTTGCGCCGCGCTTTCGCCGGCAGCGATCCGGAGAGCCACGCGATCTCGACGCCCACGCCCGACAGCCACGACTGCAGCTTCCGGTAGTGCTGCTCGGCGAGGATCTCGGTCGGGGCCATGAATGCGACCTGCTTGCCGCTTTCGATCGCCTGCAGTGCGGCGAGCGCCGCGACGATCGTCTTCCCCGACCCGACGTCGCCCTGCAGCAGCCGTTGCATAGGAATGCCGCGGCGCAGGTCGTGGCCGATCTCCTGCCACACGCGCTCCTGCGCGTGCGTCAGCCTGAACGGTATGCGCTCGAGCAGCGCCCGGGTCAGCGCGCCGGTGCCGGTCAGCACGGGCGCACGGCGCGCCGCACGCGCCTTGCGGTGCGCCTTCAGCGACAGCTGCTGCGCGAGCAGCTCGTCGAACTTGATGCGCGTCCACGCCGGATGCGTGCGCTCGTCGAGCGCCTTCTGCGCGGCCGCTGACAGCCTGGGCGGCGGCGCGTGCAGGAAGCGCAGCGCGTCGTCGAAGCTCCACAGGTCGCGGCGGCGCAGCAGGCCTGCGGGCAGCACCTCGGCGGTGCGCGCGGCGTCGGCCGCCAGCGCCCGCTCGACCGCCTTGCGCAGAACGTCCTGCGACAGCCCCGCCGTCGTCGGATAGACCGGCGTCAGGCGGTCGGGCAGCGGCGTGTCCTCGTAGACGACGCGAAATTGCGGGTGGACGATCTCAGGTCCGAAATAGCCGTCGCGCACGTCGCCATAGACGCGGATGCGCGCACCCTGGGCCAGCGCTTTCTGGTGACTCGGATAGAACGAGAAGAAGCGCAGCGTCAGCGTCGCGTCACCGCGCTCGGCATCGCGCAGCAGGCAGACGAGCTGCCGGCGCGGACGGTACTGGATGTCGACGTTGGCGACGACACCCTCGGTCTGCACCGTCGCGCCGGAACGCGCCCGCGCAAGCGGAACGAGCCGCGTGTGGTCCTCGTAGCGCAGCGGCAGGTGCAGCACGAGGTCCTCGTCGCGCAGCACGCCGATGCGCTCGAGCTTGTCGGCGAGGCTCGCGCCGCGAGCGCTGCCGCCAGCCTCCTTGTGCGTCGCCGTTGGCCGATCACTCATCGTCGCACGCCTGGCGTCGGCGACCGCTGCAGTACGCCACGGACGAGCGGGACCTCAGTCGAATGGACGATGCCGCCTTGCATTCTCTGCTGTCTATGCTTGAAGCCGATTGTCGAGACCTTGCGCCGATCGCAAATGAGTCCAACGCTGTTTCGCGACGGCGAGCTCCGGTTCTTTTTCTTTTCAAGGGAGGAACCGCGGGTCCATGTCCACGTCGCAGCCTCGAACGGCGAGGCGAAATTCTGGCTTGAACCTGATATCCGGCTGGCGCACAATTTCGGACTGAGCAGCCGGCAACTGCGCATCGCTGAAGGACTGGTCCGACGCCATGAGAGCGAAATCCGCCGACGATGGAGCGAGCACTTCGCAGGTTGAAGTGACGAACGTATCCGTTCACGGCTTCTGGGTGCTCGTCGGGTCCGAGGAACTGCATCTGCCGTTTTCCCAGTTCCCGTGGTTTCGCGACGCGCCGATCGCCAAGCTCGCGCACGTAACGCGCCCCTCCCCTGACCATCTGTACTGGCCGGACCTCGACGTCGATCTCGCAGTCGAGTCGATCAGGCACCCCGATCGCTTTCCGCTCGTGAGCCGGTAAGGCTGCGGAGCGATGCCCGCCCGCGGCCCGCTGGCTACGACCCCTTCGTCTGATCGAAGGCTTCCCGCCAGCCGGTCTGCGGCGATCCGCCGGGATGAGCGACCTCGGTCAACAGCGCGTTGGCCTCGACCTCGATGCGCGAGCCGCGCGGCAGCGCCGCCACCTGGAAGGTCGAGCGTGCCGGATACGGCGCTTCGAAATAGGTCGCCATGATCTCGTTGACTTTGGCGAAATCGGCGAGGTCGACGAGCAGGATCGCCAGCTTGACGATGTCGTTGAGCGTCGCATTCGCCGCGGCCAGCACCGCACGCATGTTCCTGAACACCTGGTGCGCCTGCGCCTCGATGCCCTCGACGATCTGCATGGTCTTCGGATCGAGCGGAATCTGGCCCGACATGTAGAGCATGTCGCCGACGCGGATCGCCTGCGAATAGGGACCGATCGCGGCCGGCGCGTCCGGACTGTGGATCACCTGTTTGGTCATGCTCCCCTCCGTCATTCGTCGCGCGAGTTTAGCAGGGCGCGTTGCCTCTACAATGTCGCCTGCCGCCCTCGCCCCGGATGCCCGCGATGACCGTCATCACCAATATCGAAGACCTGCGCGTGATCGCCAAGCGGCGCGTGCCCAGGATGTTCTACGACTACGCCGACTCCGGCTCGTGGACCGAGGGCACCTATCGCGCGAACGAGGCCGATTTCCGGAAGATCAAGCTGCGCCAGCGCGTGGCCGTCAACCTCGAGAACCGGTCGCTGCGCACGACGATGATCGGCGAGGACGTCGCGATGCCCGTCGCGCTCGCACCGGTGGGGCTCACCGGCATGCAGCACGCCGACGGCGAGATCCTTGCCGCGCGCGCGGCCGAGAAGACCGGCGTGCCGTTCACGCTGTCGACGATGAGCATCTGCTCGATCGAGGACATTGCGGCGCACACCAAGAAGCCGTTCTGGTTCCAGCTCTACGTGATGCGCGACCGCGCCTTCGTCGAGCGCCTGATCGAGCGCGCCCGCGCCGCGCGCTGCTCGGCGCTGATGCTGACGCTGGACCTGCAGATCCTCGGCCAGCGCCACAAGGACCTGAAGAACGGCCTGTCGGCCCCGCCCAAGCCGACATTCGCGAACCTCGTCAACCTCGCGACCAAGCCGCGGTGGTGCCTCGGCATGCTCGGCACCCGGCGGCGCCAGTTCGGCAACATCGTCGGCCACGTCGAGGGCGTCGGGGACATGGGATCGCTTTCGGCGTGGACCACCTCGCAGTTCGACCCCGCGCTCAACTGGGGCGACGTCGAATGGATCAAGAGACGCTGGGGCGGCAAGCTCATCCTCAAGGGCATCCAGGATCCGGATGACGCGCGGCTCGCCGCCGATTCGGGCGCCGACGCGCTGATCGTCTCCAACCACGGCGGCCGCCAACTCGACGGCGCAGCGTCGTCGATCGAAGCGCTGCCGCCGATCGTCGATGCGGTGGGCTCGCGCATCGAGGTGTGGATGGACGGCGGCATCCGCTCGGGTCAGGACGTGCTGAAGGCGCTGGCGCTGGGCGCCAAGGGGACACTGATCGGCCGCGCGTTCGTCTACGGACTGGGCGCGATGGGCGAGGCCGGAGTCGCGAAGGCGCTGGAGATCATCCGCAACGAGCTCGACCTGACGATGGCATTCTGCGGGCGAACGAAGGTACAGGACATCGATGCCAGCGTGCTGCTGCCGGCCAAGCCGTGAGCACGCCAGATCTCAGAGCGTCTTGAGGAACGCCACCAGGTCGTCCTTCTCCTGCTGCGTGAAGCCGATGCCGAAGCGCGTGTCGTAGAAATCGACAACCGCCTCGAGGTCCTTGGCGAAGCCGTTGTGGAAATACGGCGCGCGGCTGGCGAGACCCCGCAGCACCGGGCCCTTGAAGCGGCCGATGTCCTTCCACTTGCCGCTGACGAGCGCGCGGCCCGGATCGGTGGTCTGCACGGTGTCGCCGGTCACGTTATTCTGCAGCGTGTAGAGCGGCAGGTCCCGGCTGCGCCGCGACGCGTCGGCGATGCCGATGTCGAGCGGCACGGGCGTCGAGTGGTCGCCGGCGTTCGGGGAATCGTGACAGGTCGTGCAGGTGCCTGCGATCGTCGGCGCGCCGAGATCGTCGTTCAGCCCCTTGACCCCGGTGATGACAATCGGCTTGGTGTCGAACAGCCGCTCGCCGCGGGCGACCGCCGCCCGCGCTTCGCTGCGGTCGATGCGCTCGCCGGGATCGGGCGCGTGGTGACCGACGACGTCCCAGCTCGCGTAGAGAGTGAAGACCTTCGGGTCGAAAGGCGCGCCGGTAACGTAATCCCCGGCCAGGACGTCGTTGATGCCGAAGTGGAACGGGACGGTGCTGAGATGCACCGGCCCGCCCAGCGCGCCGCGCGAGGTCAACCTGCCGGCGGCATCGTCGTACACCTGCGCCGTGTAGAGCGAAGCTTCGAAATCGATGATGGCCTCGCGCTCGGGCTGTGTGAGCGCCTGCAGCGCCTGCGCATGGCCGAGGGTCGCAGCGTTGGCCTGGTCGGCGAGATCGAAGTGGATGCTCGCGAAGCAGATGCCGGTGACGGTGCCGGTGAGGCAATCCTTCGATGCCGGATCGCGAAACGTCTCCCGGCCGTCCCACATCACCGCGCTCAGGAAGCGCAGGTTGGTCGCGGGCAACGGTCGGCGGAACAGCGACAGGTCGGAAGCGCTGGCGTGGCCGTAGGGATCATCGACGCCGACCAGCGTGAATTCGGCACCGTCGGGGATCGGCAGGCCGACACGGATCAGCCCCTTGGTCAGCAGCATCGCATAGGCCTTGCGACGCGCAGCGAGCGTCGACACGTCGGCGGTAGGCGAGACAGAGCCGTCATTGCTGCGAAAGATCGGGTCGGTACCCCCGCTGGCCCTGAAACGGGCCTGGACGTTGGCCGGCGTGATCGTCCAGCCGGCGCTGGCCTGGTGGCAGGTGCCGCAGCTGCGGCCGTTGGTACCGAAGACCTTGAAGAACGGGCTGCCGAGGTCGATGCTCCCCGCCGTCGAGTAAGTCGCCGCCATCCCGGAGGGGTTGTTGAACAGGAGCAGCGGCGGCAGCTGCCGCGACGTCTGTGCAAGCGCTGCGCCGGGCAGCAGCAGCGCAGCGAGGGTTCCCGATGCAATCGATATCCAACGCGATGCAGCCATGGCGAGCTCCGATCCGGGCGCCGGATTCCCCGGCCTCTACCTGACGAATCGGAAACGGTGATCGGGAACCGACAGCTCCGCCGACGAACGGCGGGATTTCCGCCTCCGCGCCGATGGCCGGTGGGTAGCGGGCCTCAGCGGGCGGAGGCTGTGGCCGGCGCGAGCGCCGCAGCCTGCGCTTCCGCAGCCCGCACGTCGGGATGGTCCGGGCCGAGGGTTTCGCGCAACTCGGCCGCCGCGGCGGCGAACGCCTGCTGCGCCGCAGCAGACTCGCGTATCGCCACCTGCGCCCTGCCCAGCGCGAGCCAGATGCCGCCCAGCAGGCTCGAGTGCTGCCCGGAGGCAAGGGTCTGCTGTTCGATCCCGAGTGCGCGGCGCGCGTCGGCTTCGGCATCGGCAGGACGCCCCATCTCGAGTTCCAGCCGCGAACGCCGAAGCAGGACCGAAGGCAGAAGGTACCCACTCGACGGCGTCGACGAGGCGATGTCCACCGCGCGATCGGCGAATTGCAGGGCGGCAGGAAAGTCCTGACGCGCCCCAGCCAGCATCGAGCGCTCGGATGCGACGCTGACGAAGGCGACATGGCCCGCCGGCAACATGCGGCGCAGCCGCGGCTCGACTTCGTCGAGCGCCTGCTCGGCGCCGTCCAGGTCGCCGCGGTTGCGGCGGATCGACGCCTGCAGGGTCAACGACATGTTGGTGATGACCTCGTCGCCCGATGCGCGTGCCTCGGCCGAGGCGCGATCGGCGTAGCGGGCCGCCTCGTCGCTGCGACCGAGATCCTTCAGGGCCCGCGCGTAGTTGGTGAGCAGCATCGGCGACACGCCCTTGCCGGCATCGTCGCTGCGGCTGATGTCGATCGCCTTGCGCAGCAGCCCTTCGGCGCGATAGGGCTGGCCCATCTGCACCAGCGCAATGCCCCAGTTGTTGAGCAGCGTCCCGGCCTGCTGCGTGTCGCCGCGGCCCAGCGCCTCCAGCTTGCGTTCGGCAACGGCGAACGCAGCGTCGGCTTGCCTGAAATGTCCCGCGACGCGATACGCCTCCGCCATTCCCTGCCACACCCGCTGCTCCAGCACCGGCGACGCAAACGGCAGTCCGGGAAGGAGCCTCTTCGCCTCCTCCGCGCGCTGCGCTCCGACGTCGGCCTCGCCCAGCATGCGCGCGGCATCGGCGGCAAGCAGCAGGCAATCGATGCGGTCATAGCGATGCTCGGCCTGGTCGGGAAGCACGGCGAGCGCCTCGGCGTAGATCCGATTCGATTCCTCGCGCTTCCCCTGATAGGCGAGCGCGCTCGCCCACGCGCAGGCCGCGCGCGCCCGCACCGCCGGGTCGGGGTCGTTGCGCGACAGTGCATACGCCCGCGCCAGCACGCGCCGACCATCCGCCTGGGCATCCAGCCTGGAGTAGTCACGGCCGATGGCGACGAGCAGGTCGCTGCGCGACGCATTCGAGGTCTCGCGCTCGACGATCTTCTCCCCGCGCGCGAGCAGCTCGGGCGCCGTGACCGGCTTGCCCGAAGGCGCCGCGTTGTAGAGCAGGAACCCGGTGAGGTCGTTGACCGCCTCGACGCGTGCCACTTGGCGCAGCGCGAAATCGCGCTGCTCGGCGGCGTGACGCCATTGCAGGATCGTGCCGGCGAGACCGACCAGCGTTGCAACGGCCGCCAGCGACGACAGCGCGACCGGCAGGCGGTTGCGCTCGATGAACTTGGTCGCGCGATAGACGAATGAATCGGGACGTGCGCTGACCGGCTGGCTGGCAAGATAGCGGCGCAGGTCCTCGGCGAAAGCCGTGACCGAGGCATAGCGCTCGAGCGGCTCCTTCTTGAGCGCCTTGGCGACGATGTTGTCGAGATCGCCGCGCAGCCGCCGCCGCAGGCGCTCGGGCGTCGTGCCCCGGGCCCCGGCGTTGGCAGTCAATGTTTCGGTGGTGGCGCTGCGCGTGGAGGCCACCGCCTCCGAGATCCGCGGGGCGGGCGTCTCGACGATGGCGTGGAGCAGTCCTGCCGGGCTGCGCAGCGTCGCGCCCGCCGGATGCTGGCCGGCCAGCAGCACGTAGAGCAGCACGCCCAGCGCGTAGACGTCGGTCGCCGTCGTGACCGGCAAGCCGGCGAGCTGCTCGGGCGCAGCGAACTCCGGCGTCAGCATCCGGCCCGCCTCGCGCGTCAGCTGCGTCGCGCCGCCTTCGCCTTCGTCGTCGTCGAGCAGCGTGGCGATGCCGAAATCGAGCAGCTTGACCACGCCGCTTTTGGTGACCAGCACGTTGGCGGGCTTGATGTCGCGGTGCACGATGAGGTTCGCATGCGCGTGCGCGACGGCCGCCAGCACGTCGAGGAACAACCGCAGCCGCGCCTCGACGCCGAAGCCCCTGCCGTCGCAGTACCGGTCGATCTCTTCGCCCTCGACGCGCTCCAGCACCAGGTAAGGCTGGCCGGTTGGCGCGACGCCCGCGTCGAGCAACGCCGTGATGTGCGGATGGGTGAGGCGTGCGAGGACGTCGCCTTCGCGCCGGAAGCGCTGCTCGGAGGCGCGGCCCATCAGCGCGGCGTTGAGCAGCTTGACCGCAACCTTGGCCTCGTAGCGGCCGTCGCTGCGGTGGGCGAGCCAGACGCTGCCCATGCCACCGTGCCCGAGCAGCTCCTCGAGCGTGTAGGCGCCGAAGGTCTGCCCGGCGAGCGTCGCGCTCCCTGGAGGAGCCGGACCTTGCTCGAGATACCCGGCTGCATCGAGCGCGTCGGCCTCGCCGAGCAGCGCTTCGAGCTCCGCCGCGAGCGCCGCATCGCGCGCCCGCAGCGAGGCGAGCCACTGCGCACGCTCCGACTCCGGCTGTTCGAGGGCGCGGTCGAGCCACGGACTCAGCTGCCGCCAGCGCTCGCTGCCGGGGGGCGCGGGCATCGCGTTTCAGCCGATCTCGTCGCCCAGCGCGCGGCGCAGGTACAGGCGCGCCTTCAGCCAGTCGCGCTGGACGGTGCGCTCCGACACGCCGCGCAGCGCCGCGATCTCGGTCACCGAGAGGCCGCCGAAATACTTGAGATCGACGAGCTCGGCGAGCGCCGCATCCACCTGCGCCAGGGATTCGAGGACTTCGCCGACCCGCGATGGATCGGGCGAAGCGGAGGACTGATCGGCGACATCGGTGTCGAACGAGGTCAGGTGAAACGCCCCGCCGCGCTTCTGCGCGTGCCGGTTGCGCGCGTAGTCGATGATCAGGCCACGCATCGCGCGCGCCGCGTACGCCATGAATCGCGCGCGGTCCGGATAGCGCGCGACATCGCGCAGCGAGAGGTCGAGGTAGGCTTCGTGGAGCAGCGTGGTGGCGCTCAGCGACACTCCGGCGCCGCGCCGCAACTGCTGCTGGGCGAGCCGGTGCAACTCGCCGTAGAGCGCCTGGAACAGCGCTTCCGCCGTCGGCGGCAGATCGCATCGAGCCTCTGCCGCGCCTGGAAACGTCGACGCCATCGCCTGTGCCCGCCTGACTGGGCCTCCATGAAGCCGGTCGTCCGGGAAGTTTACCCCGGTACCTGCCCGCGGCGGGCCGGGTTATAATGCGCGGCTACGTGGGGACGTAGCTCAGCTGGGAGAGCGTCGCGTTCGCAATGCGAAGGTCGGGAGTTCGATCCTCCTCGTCTCCACCAGATTCGCGATAAGGCCTTGAGAAATCAAGGCCTTTTT
>JAJXTF010000124.1 GCA_021784125.1 Pseudomonadota bacterium
GAGGCCGATCGAGAACATCAGGAACACGATGCCGAATTCGGCGAGCTGCCGGGTCGCCGCGTCGTTGGGCACGACGCCGAGCGCATGCGGCCCGAGCGCGATGCCGACGATCAGGTAGCCCAGGATCGGCGGCAGGCGGACGATGCGGCACGCGGCCACGATCACGACGGAGGCCGCGAGCAGGACGAGGATCAGGAGCAGCGTTTGCGACATCGGAGCGTCGGCTTGCGCTGGAACGTTAACACGGCCGCAACCGACGGCCGGCGGCGCGCGACCCCGGCGGTATACTTTGGCCGATGATCGCCCCTGCGGGCGGGCGCAGCGAATTGCGCGCCGCCCCCTCCCCTTCCGTAGATTCGCCGCGGATCCTCGCACTCGCACGCGACGTCCTCCACACCGAGGCACGCGCGATCACCGCGCTCTCGGATCGGCTGGGCAGCGAGTTCGTCGCGGCCGTCGACCTGATGCTGCGCTGCGGCGGTCGGGTCGTCGTCTCGGGCATCGGCAAGTCGGGCCACGTCGCGCGCAAGCTCGCCGCGACGCTGGCCTCGACCGGCACGCCGGCGTTCTTCGTGCACCCCGCCGAGGCCGCGCATGGCGACCTCGGCATGATCGCCGCCGACGACGTCGTCGTGATGCTCTCGAACTCGGGGGAGACCGACGAACTCGTCCGCCTGACGCCGCACCTGAAGCTGCGCGGCGCCAGGCTGATCGCCCTGACCGGCAACGACGACAGCTCGCTCGCGAAGGCGGCGGACGTCCATCTCGATGCGGCCGTCGATGCCGAAGCCTGTCCGCTGGGCGTCGCACCGACCGCCAGCACCACCGCCGCGCTCGCTCTCGGCGATGCGCTCGCGCTCGCCCTGCTCGACGCGCGCGGATTCTCGATCGAGGACTTCGCGCGCTCGCATCCCGGCGGCTCGCTGGGCAGGCGCCTGCTGACCCGCGTGTCCGACGTCATGCGCACCGGCGACGCCGTCCCTTGCGTGCGCGACGACGCGACGCTCGCCGCCGCGATCGTCGAGATGAGCGGCAAGGGCATGGGCATGACGGTCGTCGTCGACGGCGACGACCGCGTCGCGGGGATCCTCACCGACGGCGACCTGCGGCGGGCCCTGACGCGCGGCGGGGACATCGTGCAAGGCGGCGTCGCCGCGCTGATGACGCGCTCGCCGCGCACGATCGAGGCGGGACGTCTGGCGGCGGACTGCGCCGTCGTGATGGAGACGCCCCCGAAGGTCATGCAGCTCGTCGTCGTCGATGCTCAGCGAAGGCTCGCGGGCGCCGTGCACATGCACGACCTGTTCCGGGCGCAGGTGATCTGATGACCGCCGTCCGCCCGAACGCCGGGAGCGCCTGATGGACAGCGGCGTCGTCGAGCGGGCGAAGCGCGTGCGCCTCCTCACCTGCGACGTCGACGGCGTCCTGACCGACGGGCGCATCTACGTCGACGACCACGGGCACGAGTTCAAGGCGTTCTGCGCGCTCGACGGCGTCGGCACCAACCTGCTGGCGAAGGCGGGGATCGTCGTCGCGTGGATCACCGGCAGCGCGGCACCTGCGGTCGCGCACCGCGCCCGGCAGCTGCGCATTCCCCACCTCGTCCAGGACTCGCACGACAAGCTCTCGGCCTGGGAGCGGCTGCGCGAGGAGCTCGGATTCGGGGCGGCCGAGTGCGCGCACATCGGCGACGACCTGCCCGACATCCCGGTGCTGGCAGCCTGCGGCTTCGCCGCCACCGTTCCGCATGCGCCGGCGGCCGTGCGCCGGCAGGCCCACTACGTCACCGCGCGCGAGGGCGGCACCGGTGCGGTACGCGAGCTCGCCGACCTGATCCTCGAGGCCCGGGCAGCGGCAACTGCCCTCGCCCCGTCCGCGATCCGCGGCGGCTGACGCGGCGGCCCCGGGGCACGATGGATCGCACGCGCGGCTTCGTAGACCGGCTCGTCGCATGGTCGCCGGTGTTGCTGCTCGGCAGCCTCGCCGCGCTCACCTACTGGCTCGACGCGCAGGTGCTGGCGCCGTCGACGCGCGCCGACGGCTCGAAGCGCCACGATCCCGACCTGTTCCTCAAGGATTTCCGAGCACTGACTTTCGATGCGCAAGGCAGGCTGCGCGAGGAGCTGTCGGCGAAGCGCGCCGAGCACTTCCCCGACGACGACAGCTCGGCGCTCGTCGGACCCAAGCTGATGCTGACCGAGACCGGGCGCCCGACGATGACGGTGACCGCCGACCGGGGCACGGTCGCGGGCGATCGCAACAGCGGCGTGTTCGAGGGAGAAGTAAAGGTGACGCGCGACGCCGACCCCAATCCTCCAGGCGACGGCCGCCCCAACGGACCGGTGACATTGACGACCGATTCCCTGCACGTGATGGCCAAGGAGCAGCGTGTGTACACGGCCGCGCCGGTGACGATCGAGGAGCCGCGTGGAATAATCCGGGGCAAAGGGCTGACCTTCGACAACAAGGCCCGGACGGTCCGCATCGAGTCGCAGGTCAGCGGCAGCTTTCAACCCCAGGAACCGGCCAGGTGATCGAACCCGCCCAACGTTCACGCGCACGGCATGCGCTCGCCACGCTCGCACTGGCTGCGGCGCTCGCACTGCCGGCGGGCGCGCGCGCCGAGAAGGCCGACCGGGACAAGCCGATCAGCTTTACCGCCGAGCAGCCGGCGCAGGTGGATTTCCAGAAGCGCGTGGGAACGCTGCGCGGCAACGTCGTCATCACGCAGGGAACGCTGACCATCCACGCCGACCGGATCGACTTCAAGCAAAATCCCGACAACTCGCTTTCGGCGACGGCCTGGGGGAACCCGGTCAGCTTCCGGCAGAAGAAGGACGCCTCCGACGAGTATTTCGAGGGCTATGCACAGAAGGCCGTCTACGACGGGCAGACGCAGACGCTCGAACTCTTCGACCGCGCGCTCCTCAAGCAGGGCAGCGACGAGATCCGCAGCAACTACATTTCCTACAACGCCGCGACCGGAATCTTCAAGGCCGAGGGCCGGCCGGACCAGCCGGGCGTCGAGGGACCCGGTTCGCGCGTGCAGGGCGTCTTCCAGCCGCGGTCGGACTCGCCGCTGCTCCCCGGACAGGGCCCGGCGAAGGACAACGGCAAGGGGTCGACGACCCCCTCGGGCGACGCCGCGAAGGACGCGCAGCCTGCCACCCCCGCCGGCAGCGTCCCGCCGGCGCGAGGCGACGCCAGGGGCGCAGCGCCGCTGGTGCTGACGCCGGACACCAAGCCGCCCGCGAAGTGAGCAAGCTCGCGGCAGCGCAACTGCGCAAGCGCTACAAGACGCGCACCGTCGTGCACGACGTCTCGCTCGAGGTCGCGAGCGGCGAGGTCGTGGGCCTGCTGGGGCCCAACGGGGCGGGAAAGACGACGTGCTTCTACATGATCGTCGGGCTGGTCGCCGCCGACGGGGGGGCGATCGCGCTGGACGACGAGGACCTGTCGCGGCTGCCGATCCACCGCCGCGCGCGGCGCGGGCTGTCCTACCTGCCGCAGGAAGCGTCGATCTTCCGCAAGCTGACCGTCGCGCAGAACGTCCGTGCGATCCTCGAATTGCAGCACCTCGACGAGGACACGATGTCCAACCGGCTCGACGCCCTGCTCGAGGACCTGTCGATCTCGCATCTTGCCGACGCGCCCGCGGTCTCGCTGTCCGGCGGCGAACGCAGGCGCGTGGAGATCGCCCGCGCCCTGGCGACGCGGCCCCGCTTCATCCTGCTCGACGAACCCTTCGCCGGGGTCGACCCGATCGCGGTCCTCGACATCCAGAAGATCATCGGCTTCCTCAAGGAACGCGGGATCGGGGTGCTGATCACCGACCACAACGTCCGCGAGACGCTCGGCATCTGCGACCGGGCCTACATCATCAACGAAGGCCGGGTGCTGGCCTCCGGCGCACCCGGCGAGATTGTTTATAATGAGGATGTCCGGAAAGTCTATCTGGGCGAGCATTTCCGGCTCTGATCCGCGCATCGCGGCGGCAGGCCGTACGGCCCCGTCGATTCCGGACGGAAATCCGCCCATACTGGCGCTGACAGACTGACGACGACGCGGACGCCGGTGAAGCAAACGCTCCAGCTCAAGCTATCGCAGCACCTCACGCTGACGCCCCAACTGCAGCAGTCGATCCGGCTTCTGCAGTTGTCGACCATCGAGCTGAACGCGGAAGTGGAGCGGATGCTCCAGGAAAACCCGCTGCTCGAGCGCGCCGAGGGCGAGGACGAGCCGGCACCGATCGAAGTGCCGCTCGCCGGGCCCGGCCGCCTCGATGACGAACGCGAGGGGGTCACCCGGAGCAGCGCCGACGGCAACGGCAGCGACGACGGCAACGAGGCGCGTGGCGCGCGCGACGACGGCCCCGAAACCCAGGATTACCAGGATTACGACGGCGGCGGGGACAGCGACTGGGGCCCGGCCAGCGGCTCCGACGACGAGGATTTCCTGCCGCAGCAGATCGCCTCGAACACGCTGCGCGACCACCTGCTCGGCCAGCTGGCGCTGCTCAACCTGGCACTGCGCGACCGCCAGATCGTCACCGCGCTGATCGACGCCCTCGATGACGACGGCTACCTTCCGACCTCCCTCGAGGAGCTCGCGGAGGTCTTCCCCGAGGAGCTCGGCATCGAGCCCGAGGAACTGTCGATCGCCCTCAAGTACGTGCAGAGCTTCGAACCGGTCGGGGTCGGCGCGCGCGACTGCGCCGAATGCCTGACGCTCCAGCTGAAGGCCCTGCCCGTCGACACGCCCCGCCTCGCCGATGCGCTCAAGGTCGTCGACGGCAACCTCGCGCTGCTCGCCAACCGCGACTTCACCAAGCTCAAGCGCCTGCTGCACACCGACGATGCCGGGGTGCGCGAGGTGCGCGACCTGATCCGCAGCCTCAACCCCAAGCCCGGCGCGGCGTTCTCCCGGACGGAGGCGAACTACGTCGTTCCCGACGTGATCGTGCGCAAGGTGAAGAACCAGTGGGTCGCAACGCTCAACGAGGCGGCGATGCCCAAGCTGCGGCTGAACCGCATCTACGCGGACATCCTGACGCGCAACCGAGACAGCTCCAACCAGCAGCTCGCCGCCCAGCTACAGGAAGCGAAGTGGCTGATCCGCAACGTGCAGCAGCGCTTCGACACCATCCTGCGCGTCGCGCGCGCGATCGTCGAGCGGCAGCGGCGGTTCTTCGAGCACGGCGAGGTCGCGATGCGGCCGATGGTGCTGCGCGAGATCGCCGACATGCTGTCGCTGCACGAGTCCACGATCTCGCGCGTGACCACGCAGAAATTCATGCTGACCCCGCGCGGAACCTTCGAGCTCAAGTACTTCTTCGGCAGCCACGTCGCCACCGACACCGGCGGCGCCGCCTCGGCGACGGCGATCCGCGCGCTGATCAAGCAGCTGATCGCCGCCGAGAACGCGCGCGCGCCGCTGACCGACAGCAAGATCGCCGAGATGCTGGGCGAGCAGGGCATCCTGGTCGCCCGGCGCACGATCGCCAAGTACCGCGAGGCGCTGCAGATCCCGCCCGTGAACATGCGCAAGGCGCTGTGACGAACTTCCCCGGATGCGGCAGGCGGCGTCGCGAAGTGGCATCGCCCGCACCGCGCCGGCCGGCAACGCAACGCCACCCATGCAGTCCATAAGGAGAGCCCGATGAACCTGAACCTCACCGGCAACCATCTCGAGATCACGCCCGCGATCCGCACCTATGTGATGACCAAGCTGGAACGCGTCAACCGGCATTTCGATCACGTGATCGACGTCAGTGTGGTTCTCGCCGTCGACAAGCTGCAGCAGCGCGTCGAGGCGAACGTGCACGTGCGCGGCAAGGACATCCATGCACAGAGCATCGACGCCGACATGTATGCGGCGATCGACGCGCTGGCCGACAAGCTCGATCGCCAGGTGCTGAAGCACAAGGAGAAGCAGAAGGACCACCGCGGCGACGCAGGCGTGGCCGTGCGCTCGGCGGTCGAGCCCGAGACCGGCGGAGCCGACTGACCCCGAGCCGCAAGGCGGGCCGGCGAGCGCTCATGGGCGAGATCGCAAGACTCCTGCCGGCGTCCAATATCGTGGTCGACCTCGACATCGCGACCAAGCCGCAGTTCTTCGAAGCGATGGGGCAGCTGCTCGAGCGCAATGCCGGGCTCGCGCGGGGCGGCGTCGCGGCCAGCCTCGCGGCGCGCGAAAGGCTGGGGTCGACGGGGCTGGGCCAGGGCGTGGCCATTCCCCACGGCCGCATCAAGGGCCTGGCCGCCGCGGTGGGCGCGTTCGCGCGCCTCCCGGCGCCGATCCCGTTCGACGCCCCGGACGGCAAGCCGGTGGGACAGCTCTTCGTGCTGCTCGTCCCCGAGCAGGCGACCGACCAGCATCTGCAGCTGCTCTCCGAGCTCGCGCAGATGTTCTCCGACCGCGCCTTCCGCGACGGGCTCGCCACGGCCGCGGACACCGCCGCGATCAGGGCCCTGTTCGAGAACTGGGAGCCCGCGGCCTGATGCCGCGGCGCCCGTTGCGCAGCCCACCCGAGGTCAGGACGCGATGCGCCAGGTAAGCGTTGCAACGTTCCTCGAGCAGAACCGGGAGCGCCTCGGCCTGGTCTGGCTCGCCGGGCACGATGGCGGCGGTCGCGAGCTCGTCGGCGAAAACGAACTGCGCCCGACGATCGGCCAGGTCGGCCACATGAACCTGATCCATCCGTTCCGCGTCCAGATCCTCGGCGCGGCGGAGATTGGCTACCTGCGCGCGCTGCCCCAGGACGAGTTCCAGCGTTCGATCGACCGGCTGTTCACCAGCGAGCTCGCGGCGATCGTCGTCGGCAACGGGGAAACGGTCCCGAAGTACCTGGTCGACATGTGCGAGCGCCACCGCGTCGCGCTGGTCACCTCGCAGCACCCGACGCCGCACATCGTCGACGTCTTCCGCATCTACCTGCAGCGCGTGCTCGCCGAATCGACGACGCTGCACGGCGTGTTCCTCGACGTGCTCGAACTCGGCGTGCTGATCACCGGCGCCTCGGCGATCGGCAAGAGCGAGCTCGCGCTGGAGCTGATATCCCGGGGCAACGGCCTGATCGCCGACGACATCGTCGAGCTCTACCGGATCTCGCCCGACACGATCGAGGGCCGCTGCCCGCCGGTGCTGCGGGACTTCCTCGAGGTGCGCGGCATCGGCATCCTGAACATCCGGACCATCTTCGGCGAGACCGCGGTGCGCCCGCACAAGCTGTTGCGGCTGATCGTGCACCTCGAGGACCACGGCAACGAGACGTTCTCCGATCTCGACCGCCTGCAGGTCAACGCGACTTTCCAGGAAGTGCTGTCGGTGCCCATCCGCAAGGTGACGATCCCGGTGGCCGCCGGCCGCAATCTCGCGGTGCTGGTCGAAGCCGCGGTGCGCAATTTCGTGCTCAACCAGCGCGGAATCGACAGCACCAAGGAATTCATCGAACGCCAGCAGAAGCTGATGAGCGAAGGCTGATCCTCCTCGGACGATGGACCTGCTGCTGATCGGCGGTGTATCCGGCTCGGGCAAGAGCGTGGCGCTCGCCGCGTTCGAGGACTCGGGCTACTACACGGTCAACAACCTGCCGGTCCCGCTGGTCGTCCCGACCGCCGACTATCTCGCAGGGTCGGGCCAGCAGCGCGTCGCCGTCGCCCTCGACGTCAAGACCGGGCCGGGGCTCCCGGGTCTCGCGGAGGCGATCGCAGCGCTGCAGGAGCGCGACTGGGAGGTGCGCTTCCTCTACCTCGATGCGACCGTCGAGACGCTGGTCAAGCGCTTCTCGGAAACGCGCCGGCGCCACCCGTTCTCCAGCGGCGATCGCACGCTGACCGAGGCGATCGAGTACGAACGCGACCTGCTCGCCGACGTGCGCAGGCTCGGCATCACCTTCGACACCAGCGAGCTGCCGTCGGCGGGCCTGCGCGCATGGATCAAGGAATTCGTGTCGGTCGACCCGTCGAAGCTGACGCTGCAGGTCGAGTCCTTCGGCTTCAAGCACGGGGTGCCGCTCGACGCCGACCTGGTCTTCGACGTCCGCTGCCTGCCGAACCCCCACTACGAGCCGGCGCTGTCGCCGCTCTCGGGCAAGGACGAACCGGTCGTGCGCTTCCTCGAGACCATTCCCGAAGTCGAGCGCATGTACGGCGACATCTATCACTTCGTCGCCAGCTGGCTGCCGGATTACGCCCGCGACAACCGGAACTACCTGACTGTCGCCATCGGTTGCACCGGCGGCAAGCACCGCTCGGTGTACCTCGGCGAGCGCCTGGCGCGCGCGTTCTCGCCGCGCTACCAGGTGCTGGTTCGCCACCGCGACCTCGACGGAGCCTGAGCATGAGCGCAGCGCGGACGATCACCCTCGCCTGGACCGGCGCCTCCGGGATGCCGTTCGGACTGCGACTGCTCGAATGCCTGCTTGCCGCCCAGGTCCAGGTGAACCTCGTCTATTCGGCCGCCGCGCAGATGGTCGCGCACCAGGAATGCGACCTGACGCTGCCGACCCAGCCGCGCGAAGCGACGCGCATGCTGGGCGAGCGCTATGGCGCGCGCGAAGGCCAACTCGTCGTGTATGCGCGCGAGGACTGGATGGCGCCGATGGCGTCGGGATCCAATCCCGGCGACGCGATGATCGTCTGCCCCTGCACGATGGGGACGCTGGGCGCGATCGCCAACGGACTCGCCGACAACCTGATCGCGCGCGCCGGCGACGTCATGCTGAAGGAGCGGCGGCCACTGGTCCTGGTCCCGCGCGAGACCCCGCTGTCGGCAATCCACCTCGAGAACATGCTGAAGCTCGCCCGCGCAGGCGCGGTCATCCTGCCGCCCGCCCCGGGGTTCTATGCGCGCCCGCAGTCGATCGGCGACCTCGTCGACTTCGTCGTCGCGCGGATCCTCGACCACGTCGGCGTGCCGAACACGCTGATGCCGCGCTGGGGCGAGGCTCGCGGCGCGCCGCCGCCGATCCAGCGGGCCTGATGCC
>JAJXTF010000125.1 GCA_021784125.1 Pseudomonadota bacterium
CATCGACGAGCTGCCGTTGGATTCGGTGATCTCGGAGACGACGCGCATCGAGTACGCGAACTCCTCGCCGGTCGGCAGCACGGCGATGATGGCGCGCTTGGCGAGCCGCCCGTGGCCGATCTCGCGGCGCTTGGGCGTGCCGACGCGGCCGGTTTCGCCCGTCGCGTACGGCGGCATGTTGTAGTGGAACATGAAGCGGTCGCGATACTCGCCCATCAGCGCGTCGATGATCTGCTCGTCGCGGGCGGTGCCCAGCGTCGCGACCACCAGCGCCTGCGTCTCGCCGCGCGTGAACAGCGCCGAGCCGTGGGTGCGCGGCAGGACGCCCGAGCGGACCGTGATCGGTCGCACGGTGCGCGTGTCGCGCCCGTCGATGCGCGGTTCGCCCTCGAGGATCTGGCTGCGCACGACCTTCGCTTCGATGTCGAACAGGATGTTGCCGACGTGACGCCTGTCGTCGGCGGACGCATCGGCCGGCAGGGCCTCGGATTCGACCTTGGCGGCGATCTCCTTCAGATGCTGCTGGCGCTGCTGCTTGGAGCGCGTCGAGTACGCTGTGCGCACGTCGGCTTCGGCGAGCGCGGCGACGCGGTCGATCAGCGCCTGGTCCTTGACGGGGGCCTGCCAGTCCCACATCGGCTTGCCGCCCTCCTCGACCAGCTGGTGGATCAGCTCGATCACCGCGTGCTGCTGCTGGTGGCCGAACACGACCGCACCCAGCATCACGTCCTCGGGCAGCTCCTGCGCCTCGGATTCGACCATCAGCACGGCGGCTTCGGTGCCCGCGACGACGAGATTGAGCTGCGAGGTCGCGAGCTCGGTCTTCGACGGGTTGAGGATGTACTGGCCGTTCGCGTAGCCGACGCGGGCGGCGCCGATCGGGCCGTTGAACGGCACGCCGGAGAGCGACAGCGCTGCCGACGCGCCGATGATCGCGGGGATGTCGGGATCGATCTCGGGATCGACCGACATCACGGTCGCGATGACCTGGATCTCGTTGTAGAAGCCGTCGGGAAACAGCGGCCGGATCGGGCGATCGATCAGGCGGCAGGTCAGCGTCTCCTTTTCCGACGGACGCCCTTCGCGCTTGAAGAAACCGCCGGGGATCTTGCCTGCGGCGTAGGTCTTTTCCTGGTAGTCGACGGTCAGCGGAAAGAAGTCCTGACCCGGCTTCGCCTGCTTGGCGGCGACGGCCGTGACCAGCACGACCGTGTCACCGAGGCTGACCATGACGGCGCCTCCGGCCTGGCGCGCGATCTCGCCCGTTTCCAGCGTCAGCGTGTGTGCGCCGTAGGCAACCGATTTCTTGATGGGGTTCGACACGTTGTCCTCGCAATTCAAAAACGACAATGGCCGCGTGCGACGACGCGGCCATTGTGCATGGTTATCAGGCGGGAGCCCGCCGGCGCTGCATGAGAGCCCCGGCGATGAGGATCCCGATCAACTCCGTCGGAGCGCCCTGACGACGCTCGATGGAGCCGCCGCGAGCGGCTGCGGCACGCGCATCACTTGCGCAGGCCCAGCTTCTCGATCAGCGAGCGATAGCTGTCGGCGTTGCGCGACTTGAGGTAGTCGAGCAGCTTGCGTCGCCGCGACACCATCCGCAGCAGACCGCGCCGTGAGTGGTGATCCTTGACGTTATCCTTGAAATGGTCGGTCAGCCCGTTGATGCGGGCGGTCAGCAGCGCGACCTGGACCTCGGGAGACCCGGTGTCGCCTTTCGCGCGCTGGTTTTCGGCGATGACCTTCGCCTTGTCGGCAACCGTGACGGCCATGTGCTTTCCCTGTTCTTTGGTTCACCTTCGGACAAGAGGGCGATTATAGCTTGGAAAACGCTTAGTTTTCAAGCAGCTCGCCCGGCGACCGCTCGTTCGCCCCCGGCGCTGCGGCGAGCACCCGTCGCGGCCTTGCCCATCCCGCGGCAACGTCGGCGATCCCGAGCAGGGTCGCGTCCGCATACACGGCCAGGATCCCCTCGGGACGCCCCGGGGCGGGGACTGCGACTCCCTGCAGGAAACGCCGGGCCGTCGCCCCGTCGACGTCCATGCCCGGCAGCTGCGCCGTCAGCGCGGACGGCGCCAGCAGGCAGGCGTCGCGCTGGCCCGGGTCCATCGCTGCCAGGGCGTCGATCGAATGCGCATCGCGGATGTCGAATCCGCCGCTCGCGGTCCGCCGCAGCGCCGCCAGGTGCGCGCCGCAACCCAGCGCTTCGCCCAGGTCGGCAGCCAGCGAACGCACGTAGGTCCCCTTGCTGCACAGGACGTCGACGATCGCGTCGGGCGGACTCGACGCGACCAGCGTGAGTGCGTGGATGACGATTTCGCGCGGCGGGCGCGGGACATCGATCCCGGCGCGCGCGTACTCGTAGTGGGGCCGGCCCCGGAACTTCAGCGCGGAGTGCGCGGGCGGAACCTGCGCCTGGGGACCGACGAAGTGCGCCAGCGCCGCGGCAAGGTCCGCCGCATCGAAGGCCACGGGCCGGGTCGCAACGACGTCGCCTTCGGCATCCTGCGTGGTCGTCGTCACCCCGAAGCGGATGGTCGCGACATAGCGCTTCGGCGCATCGAGCAGCAGCTGGGCGAACTTGGTCGCCTCCCCGAAACAGAGCGGGAGCAGGCCCGAGGCCAGCGGATCGAGCGTACCCGTGTGCCCCGCCTTCTCGGCGTTGTACAGGCGCTTCGCCTGGCCCAGTGCCGCGTTGGAGGTGATGCCTGCCGGCTTGTCGAGCAGCAGCACGCCGTCGATGCGCCGTCGCGGCGGACGCCGCGGTGCGGACATCGGGGCCTACTCCTGGCGCTTGCGGTCTTCGGCGACGGCGGCGTCGATCAGCTGCGACAGGCGCATGCCCGCCTCGATCGAGTCGTCGTAGACGAAATGCAGCTGCGGCACCGAGTAGAGGTTCAGCCGGTGCGCGAGCTCGCTGCGCAGGAATCCGGCCGTGCGCGCCAGCGCGTCGACCGCGGCCTGCGATTTCTCCTTGCCCGCGAGGTGGGTGAAGCGGACCGTCGCATGCGAGAGGTCGGAGGTGACGTCGACCTCGGTGATCGTCACCGGACCGACGCGCGGGTCCTTGACCTCGTTTTTCAGCAGGTCGGCGAGCTCGCGCTGCAGCTGGTCACCGACCCGATGGGCGCGTTGCGACGTTTTCTTCATGTCGGCAGCGGGTCTGCACACGCGGCAGCGCCGCGCGCGCAACCCCCGGTCAGAGCGTGCGCGAGACCTCGACGATCTCGTACACCTCCAGCTGGTCCTTCTGCTGGATGTCGTTGAAGTTCCTGATCGACAACCCGCATTCGAAACCCGCCTTCACTTCGCGCACGTCGTCCTTGAAGCGCTTGAGCGAATCGAGCTCGCCGTCGTGGACCACGACGTTGTCGCGCAGCACGCGGACCTTCGATCCGCGGCGGACGACACCTTCGAGGACGTAGCAGCCCGCGACGGTGCCCACCTTGGAGATCCGGTAGACCTCGCGCACGTCGACCAGTCCCAGCCGGCTCTCCTTCTGTTCGGGCGTGAGCATCCCGGACAGCGCGGCCTTCACGTCGTCGACCGCCTCGTAGATGATGTCGTAGTAGCGGATCTGGACGCCGCCGGATTCGGCGAGTTTGCGCGCCTGCGCATCGGCTCGCGTGTTGAAGCCGACGATGACCGCCTTGGACGCGAGCGCCAGGTTGACGTCGGACTCGGTGATGCCGCCGACGGCCGCATGGACGATGTTGACCTTGACCTCGTCGGTCGACAGCTTGGTCAGCGCCTGCGACAGCGCTTCATAGCTGCCCTGCACGTCGGCCTTGACGATCAGCGTGAGCGTCTTCACGCCGCTCTCGCCCATCTGGTCGAACATGTTCTCGAGCTTCGCGGCCTGCTGCTTGGCGAGCTTCACGTCGCGGAACTTGCCCTGGCGGAACAGCGCGATCTCGCGCGCCTTGCGCTCGTCGCCCAGCGCCATCACTTCCTCGCCGGCGAGCGGCACGTCGGACAGGCCCTGGATTTCGACGGGAATCGCCGGACCGGCTTCGGTCACCGACTTGCCGGCCTCGTCCGTCATCGCGCGCACGCGGCCGAACACCGCGCCGGCGAGCACGATGTCGCCGCGCTTCAAAGTTCCCGAATGCACGAGGACCGTCGCCACCGGACCGCGGCCCTTGTCGAGGCGCGATTCGATGACGATGCCCTTGGCCGGCGCGTCCTTCGGCGCCTTGAGCTCCAGCACCTCGGCCTGCAGCAGGATCGCGTCGAGCAGCGAATCGATTCCCGCCCCCGTCTTGGCCGAGACCGGGATGAACTGGACGTCGCCGCCGTATTCCTCGGGGAGCACGCTTTCGGCGACGAGCTCCTGCTTGACACGGTCGGGATTGGCGTCCGGCTTGTCGACCTTGTTGATCGCGACGACCAGCGGGACGTTGGCCGCCTTCGCATGCGCGATCGCTTCCTTCGTCTGCGGCATGACGCCGTCGTCGGCGGCAACGACCAGCACGACGATGTCGGTCACCTTCGCGCCACGGGCGCGCATCGCGGTGAAGGCCTCGTGGCCCGGCGTGTCGAGGAACGTGATCACGCCCTTCGGCGTCTCGACGTGGTAGGCGCCGATGTGCTGGGTGATGCCGCCGGCCTCGCCGCTCGCAACGCGCGTGCGCCGGATGGCGTCGAGCAGCGACGTCTTGCCGTGGTCGACGTGGCCCATCACGGTGACCACGGGCGGCCGCGGCAGCGCCTCGGCGGTGTGCGCAGCCTCGGTCTCGGCCAGCAGCGCGTCGGGCTCGTCGAGCTTGGCCGCCTTCGCCTTGTGGCCCATCTCCTCGACGACGATCATCGCCGTTTCCTGGTCGATCACCTGGTTGATCGTGACCATCGATCCCATCTTCATCAGCGCCTTGATCACCTCGGCAGCCTTCACCGACATCCTGTGCGCGAGGTCGGCAACGGTGATCGTCTCAGGCACGGAGATCTCGCGCACCTGCGGTCCGGCAGGCGCTGCTCCGGCAAAGGCCTCGCCGGTCTCCTCGTCGCGGCCGTGACGGCCACCCTTGGGTCCGCGCCAGCCGGCGGCCGACGTGCCGCCTGTCGTGTCACCGCGCAGGCGCAGCGCACGGCGCCGTGCCGCCTCTTCCTGGAACACCTGGCCGGGTGCCTTCTTCGTCGACTTCTCGCGCTTCTCGCCGGGCCGCGCTGCGGGCCGATGCAGCGTGCCCTCGGTCCCGGCAGGCTTGCCGGCGGCCGGCGCCTGCGGCTTGGCGGCGGCTTCGGCGGCCGCCTTGGCGTCCACGGCAGCCTTCGCCTCGGCCGCGGCGCGCGCAGCGGCTTCCTCGGCTTCCTTGTCCTTCCTGGACTTGCGCTTGGCGGCCTCTTCCTGCTTCTTCTGCACGTCTTCCTGCTGGCGCGCGATCAGTTCCTGGCCCTTGCGCTCCTCGGCCTCGCGCAAGGCGATTTCCTCGGCGGACAGCACCGACCCCGGCACCCGCCGCGACACCGGTGTGGGTGCAGGCGCCGCGGCCGTAGGCGCGGGAGCGGGAGCGGGAGCGGGAGCGGGCGCGGGAGCAGGTGCGGGCGCGGCTTCGGCGACCGGCGCGGGCGCCGGCACGGCGACCGGCTGCGGCGCCTCCTCGATGACCGCTGCGGGCGCCGCGGGTGCCGCTTCGCCTTCGTCGCGGCGTACGAGGACGCGCTTCTTGCGCACCTCGACCTGGATGGTGCGCGCCTTGCCCGTGGAATCGGCGGCCTTGATCTCGGAGGTCTGCTTGCGCGTCAGCGTGATCCGCTTCTTGGCGTCGGCCGCAGCGCCATGCTGCTTGCGCAGGTAATCGAGCAGGCGTGTCTTGTCCTGCTCGGTGAGCTTGTCACCCTGCTTCTTGCCTGCCACGCCGGCCGCGGTGAGCTGCTCCAGCAGCGCGCCCGCCGGCATCTTCAGGTCGGTCGCGAATTGTTCGATTGTCGTCTGCGCCATGCGGCTCTCCCGTACTGCCTATGCTGCCCTAATCCTGATCCTGCCCCGACGTCATACCGCTGCGCCGGACTGCGGCGGCTGCGCGGCCGTTTCGAACCAGTGCGCGCGCGCCTTCATGATCAGGTCCTGCGCCTTCGCCTCGTCGATGCCGGTCAGCTCGACCAGCTCGTCGCCGGCGAGATCGGCGAGCGCGTCGCGCGTCGTGATGCCCTGCGCGGCGAGCTTGCTCGCAATCTCCGTATCCATGCCTTCCAGCGAAAGCAGCGCTTCCTCGACGTTCTCCACCGACTCCTCGCGAACGATCGCGTCGGTCAGCAGCGCATTGCGGGCGCGCGAGCGCAGCTCGTTCACCGTGTCCTCGTCGAAGGACTCGATCTCCATCATCTCGGTGATCGGCACGTACGCGACTTCCTCGAGCGACGTGAAACCTTCGCCGATCAGGATGTCGGCGACCTCCTCGTCGACATCGAGCTTCTCCATGAACAGCGAGCGCAGCCGGCCGGTCTCGGCCTCGTGCTTCTGCTGCGATTCCTCGACGCTCATCAGGTTGAGCTCCCAGCCGGTCATCTCCGAGGCAAGCCGCACGTTCTGCCCACTGCGACCAATCGCGATCGCGAGGTTCTCCTCGTCGACGACGACGTCCATCGCGTGGCGCTCCTCGTCGACGACGATGCTCTGCACCTCGGCGGGCGCCAGCGCGTTGATGACGAGCTTCGCGGGATCGTCCGACCACAGGACGATGTCGACGCGCTCGCCGGCAAGCTCGTTGGTGACCGCGGTCACGCGCGAACCGCGCATGCCGATGCAGGTGCCCTGGGGATCGAGGCGCGGATCGTTCGACTTGACGGCGATCTTGGCGCGGATTCCCGGATCGCGGGCGGCGGCCTTGATCTCGATCAGCCCCTCCTCGATCTCGGGTACCTCGAGCTCGAACAGCCGCATGATGAATTCGGGTGCGACGCGCGACAGGATGAGCTGCGGCCCCTTGGCGGTGCGGTCGATCTTCATCACGTAGGCGCGAATGCGGTCGCCCACGCGCAGCATCTCCTTGGGGATCAGCTGGTCGCGCGGAATCACGCCCTCGATGCGTCCCGACTCGACGATCACGCTGCCGCGCTCGATCCGCTTGACCGTGCCGGACAGCAGGTTGTCGTCGCGCTCGAGGAAGTCGTTCAGGATCTGCTCGCGCTCGGCGTCGCGGATCTTCTGCAGGATCACCTGCTTGGCCGCCTGCGCGCCGATGCGCCCGAACTCGACGGGCTCGAGCGGCTCCTCGACGACGTCGCCCAGCTTGAGGTCGGGATCGCGCTCCGCGGCATCGGTGATGGCGATCTGGTGCGCGGGCTCCTCGTGCTCCTCGTCGGGAACGACGGTCCAGCGGCGGAACGATTCGTAGTCGCCGGTCTCACGGTCGATCGCCACGCGCGCGTCGATGTTGTCGGCGTACTTCTTCTTGGTCGCCGACGCGAGCGCCGCCTCGAGTGCCGTGAACACGATTTCCTTCGGCACGTTCTTTTCGCGCGACAGCGCATCCACGAGCAACAACAGTTCGCGGTTCATGATCCTTTTCTCCAATCGATCGCGGGCACGAGCCGCGCGCTTCCGATCGCTCCGAACGGGAACGACCGTACGCCGCCGGGCATCTCGACGAGAACCTCGTCGCCTTGTGTGCCCCGCAGAACTCCCTTGATCCGGCGCGCGCCGTCGACCGGCGCGCCCAGTGTCAGCTGGGCCTGCTGGCCGGCGAAGCGCTCGAAATCGGCAAGCCGCTTGAGCGGCCGGTCCAGGCCCGGGGACGACACCTCGAGCCTTTCGAATACGACGTTCTCGACGGCGAAGAGCCGGGTCAGGTGATTCGAGACGCGGGCGCAGTCCTCGACGTCGACCCCGCCGGCCTTGTCGATGAACACGCGGACGAGCCCGCTCCTCGCCGACAGATCCCAGTCGACGAGCTCGTATCCGAGCGGAGGCACCGTCCGTTCCAGCAGTTCACCCAGCGTAGAAGCCATGCGCGTCCATGAAGTCGAGCCGAAGCCCCAAAAAAAAATGGGCTGCGCCCAGCCCATTTCTCGTTACTTGTCGGGCGCAATTGTAGCAGAAAACCGGTCATTCTGGCAGGCTCCGGGCCGATCGGACAGGGGTGGCCGGGGGCGACCCCGAGGCAACCGCGCTAAACTCGGCGCTCGGTGGCCCCGCCGCCCTTCCAATCCCGGAGCCCGATCGCATGGCCGACCCCTTGCCCATCGCCATCCACGGCGATCTCGAACTCGATCTCCTCCCCGCGCTCGCCAACCGTCACGGCCTGATCGCCGGTGCGACGGGCACCGGCAAGACCGTCTCGCTGCAGGTGATCGCCGAGCGGATGAGTGCCATCGGCGTCCCGGTGTTCATGGCCGACGTCAAGGGGGATCTCGCGGGCATCAGCCAGCCCGGGAAGAGCTCGCCGAAGCTCTCCCAGCGCCTGAAGGCGATCGGCGCAACCGAGCCGAAGTTCGCCGGCATGCCGACGGTGTTCTGGGACATCTTCGGCGAGCAAGGGCACCCGGTCCGGGCGACCGTCAGCGACCTGGGGCCACTGCTGCTGTCCCGAATCCTGAACCTCAACGAAACGCAGCAGGGGGTGCTGACGCTGGCTTTCAAGCTCGCCGACGACCGCGGCCTGCTGCTGCTCGACCTGAAGGACCTCCGGGCACTGCTCGAGTACGCGGCCGCCAACGCCCAGGAGCTGCAGACGTCGTACGGCAACATCTCGGCCGCATCGGTCGGCGCGATCCAGCGCGGCCTGCTCGCTCTCGAGCAGCAGGGGGCCGCTTCGTTCCTCGGCGAGCCGATGCTGAACGTCGACGACCTGCTGCAGACCGACGGCGGGCGCGGCATCGTGAACGTCCTGGCGGCCGACCGGCTGATGCAGTCGCCGCAGCTCTACGCGACGATGCTGCTGTGGCTGCTGTCGGAGCTCTACGAGCGCCTCCCGGAAGTCGGGGACCGCGATAAGCCCAAGCTCATGTTCTTCTTCGAC
>JAJXTF010000008.1 GCA_021784125.1 Pseudomonadota bacterium
GCTGCCGGTACGTTGCGTCGTCGTAAGCCATTTCGGGTGCCTCGTTGCGTTGTCATTGCCGCTCCGGGCGACAAAAAAGCCCGGGGCCTTGCCGGCGCCGGGCTCGCAACGGGAACGGACATCCGTCTAGGGATGCGCCTCCGCTGCGCGTGCCCGCGCGCGTGCCTGAATGTCGAAATCGACGGTGTCTGTCATGCGTTGTCTGCTCCTTTCCTCATGCCCGCTGCGCACGGCGCGCGCAATGCAAGCGTTCACCTCGCCACTGCGGCGGGCAACGTCCGAAAGGAAGTCTGGAAGACCTTTCGACGCTTCCGCCGGCCACCCGGCGGACGTCGTCCGGTCGGGAGGCGCTACGTCGCCGAGCTGCCGTCGCGACGGACGGCACCGAGCATGGATCGCTGCATCGGCATGACCTCGGCATCACCGCGCACAATGCGCCCGCCGCGGGCATCGATGCCCGGTTTCGGGCTGCCCTGCGTCGGATAAACGGCGATGTCGAATCCTTCGGTCATGGGTTCGATGCTTGCGCTCTGCTCGTCGGTTCGGTAAGTGGAAGACTGCGGCTGTTCCCGCAGCAACTCGTTCAATCGCGAGTGATTCCATTGTACCGGCGGGACCCTCGCGCAGGCAACGATTTCGCCGCTCGCGACAGGTCGATGCGATGCCGCCGCGACATCCACGCAACAGCGGCGCACCTGCGGCGCGCCACCCCCGCGACGCCTGCGCGCCGCCGGCGCAACTGCGTCGGGAATCGGCGCAGAATCCACGCGGTCCACCCGCATCCCCGGCGGCGGCCCCGATCCTTGCAGGAGCGCGCATGGCAATACCTTCGATCCGGATGATCTCCGCGGCCCTGCGCCGGGCGCGTCGAATTGCCGCGCGCTGCGCCGTGCTGGCGGCGATGCTCGCGACCCCCGCTTTCGCCTACACCGTGGTCGAGTACTACGACGCGTCGCTCGACCATTACTTCATGACCCCGCTGCCCGACGAGGTCGGCGCCCTCGATTCCGGCCGGATCGCAGGCTGGACGCGCACCGGGCGGGTGTTCGACGCTTTTGCTTCCGTCGCTGCGGCGGCCGGCGGTGCCGTCAATCCGGTATGCCGGTTCTACATCCCGCCCCAGCACGGCGATTCGCATTTCTTCTCCGCCTCGCCGGACGAATGCCAGGCGGTGCTGGCCAAGATCGGCAGCGATCCGAATTTCAGCGGCTACGTCTACGAGACCCCTGCCGAGTTCTACATCGCGCTGCCCGACACCGTCACCGGCAGATGTCCCTCGGGGACGGCGCCGGTGTACCGGCTGTGGAACGATCGTGCCGATTCCAATCACCGCTACACCACCGACCTCGCCACCCGCAGCGCAATGATCGCGCGCGGCTACGTTCCGGAGGGCTACGGCGCGATGGGCGTGGCGATGTGCGCGCCGCGCGCGGGCATCTCCGATTCGCAGGTCGGCGTGACGGGGGCGTCGCCGTTCCCGCCGGGCTGCGACGCCGCCCCCGTCACCGGCGTGCTCTACGTCGGCACCGAGGTCGAGCCGATGATCGCGATCGACCCGCAGGATCCGTCGCACATGATCGGCACGTACCAGCAGGATCGCTGGTCCGACGGCGGGGCCCGCGGCCTGCGCAGCGCCTGGTCCTTCGACGGCGGTCTCAGCTGGTCGCTGACGCAGGCGGCTTTCTCGCACTGCACGGGAGGCAGCGCCGCCAACGGCGGCGCCTACGCCCGCGCCAGCGACCCCTGGGTGACGATCGGGCCCGATGGCATCGCCTACCAGGTCGCCATCGGCTTCAACGGTGCGACCTTCGCTCCGGGATCGTCGAGCGGGGTGCTCGCCAGCCGGTCGGCCGACGGCGGGCGCAGCTGGAGTCCGCCGGCGACGCTGATCGTCGACGGCAGCGCGTACTTCAACGACAAGGAATCGATCACCGCAGACAGCCAGGCGCCGGGCGTCGCGTACGCGGTGTGGGATCGCCTCGCAGCCAATGGCAACGGACCCGCGTACCTGTCCCGCACCCGCGACGCCGGCCTCACTTGGGATGCCGCGCGGCCGATCTACGACCCGGGCGGGCACAACCAGACGCTCGACAATCAGGTCGTCGTCGCGCCTTTCGCGGTGGGCAGCAGTCGTGGCGTGTTCGATTTCTTCACCGAGTTCGACGTCGATACCGGCAACACGGTCACGACCCATCTTGCCGTCGTCCGCTCCGCCGACGGCGGCAGCACGTGGTCCCCTGCGATGCGGATCGCCGATACCCATGCGGTGGGCGCCTACGATCCGCAGAATCCGGCGCGGACCCTGCGCGACGGCGCGAACCTCGGCTCGTTTGCGGCAGGCCCGGGCGGACAGCTCGTCGCCGTGTGGCAGGACTCCCGGTTTTCCGCCGGCACCATCGACGGGATCGCCTTCTCGCGTTCGCAGGACGGCGGCGTCACCTGGAGCCCGCCCCTGCAGGTGAACCGCGTGCCCGCCACGCAGGCATTCCTGCCCGCGGTGACCGTGCGCGCCGACGGAACGATCGGCGTCCTGTATTACGACATGCGCAGCGACACGCCCGATCCGGGCACGCTGCTCGTCGATGCCTGGCTCGCCACGTCGACCGATGGCGTCGCCTGGACCGAAGTCCACGTTGCCGGCCCCTTCGATTTCGATGCGGCGCCCGTGGCCGAGGGCGGCCTGTTCATCGGCGATTACCAGGGCATCGCCGGCACGAGCGGCGATTTCACGGCGTTCTACGCGCAGACCCACCCGGATCCGGCCAATCGGACCGACATCTTCGCGTCGGGATTCCGCTCGATCGGCGCCGCAGCGCAAGTCGGTGCCAAGGCGGCGTATCGCGCCAGGACCGCGGCACCGCTGGTGCTGACGTCCGAGGTGCGGCAACGTCTCGCGGCAAGCATCGCGCGCACGCTCGCGGGAAGGCGCAACGGGCGGCAGGCGGCGAGCGGTCGCTGAGGGCAACTCGCCGCGTCGCTGCGCCGCCATCGGCACGGATCACAGCGCGAGCGCGACCCGTGTCCCCTGCTCGATCGCGCGCCTGGCGTCGAGCTCCGCAGCCACGTCCGCGCCGCCGATCGGCGTGCAGTCGATCCCCGCCACCGCCAGCTGCTGCGCGAGCTCGCGCCGGGGCTCCTGCCCGGCGCAGATCACGATCGTGTCGACCGCAAGGACCTGCGGCACGCCGTCGACGCCGATGTGCAGTCCAGCGTCGTCGATGCGGTCGTAGGTCACGCCGGAGAGCATCGTCACGTTGCGCTTCCGCAGCAACGTCCTGCGGATCCATCCGGTCGTCTTCGCGAGCCCGTCGCCGACCTTGGTGGCCTTGCGCTGCAGAAGCCACAGCTGTCGCGGCGGCGCGGCTTCCCGTGGCGCCGCGAGCCCTCCGCGGCTGGCGTAGCCCGTGTCGATTCCCCACTCGCTGCGGAACGCGTCGATCGCCGGGTCGTCGGCCGCGCCGGTACTCGCATGGCCGTCGTCGTGGCCGGCGTGGGTCAGGAACTCGGCGACGTCGAAACCGATGCCACCGGCGCCGATGATCGCGACCCTGCTTCCTGCGCTGCGGCGGCCATCGACGATCTCGACGTAGCTCGCCACGCTGGGGTGCGAGAGCCCGTCGATCGCCGGCTGCCGGGGAACGATGCCGGTCGCGAGGATCACTGCATCGAATCCGCGCAGGTCGCCGACGGTGGCGGCCCGGCCCAGCCGCAGGTCGACGCGAAGCGCAGCCAGCCGGTTCGCGTAATAGCGCAGCGTCTCGGCGAACTCCTCCTTGCCGGGAATGCGTCGCGCGAGGTTGAACTGGCCCCCGATCGCCTCTGCCGCATCGAACAGCGTGACGTCGTGCCCGCGCGCCGCCGCGGTCGTCGCACAGGCGAGTCCGGCGGGACCCGCGCCGACGATGGCGATGCGCCTGCGCGCCTGCGCGGGCGAAGGCGCCAGCTCCGTTTCGCGGCATGCCCGGGGGTTCACCAGGCAGGAAGCGATCTTGCGCTCGAAGATGTGGTCGAGGCAGGCCTGGTTGCAGGCGATGCAGGTGTTGATCGACGCGGCCTCGCCGCGCGCGGCCTTGGCCACGAAGTCGGCATCGGCGAGGAAAGGCCGTGCCATCGACACCATGTCGGCATCGCCGCGCGCGAGGATCGCCTCGGCGACCGCGGGATCGTTGATGCGGTTGGTGGCGATCAGCGGCAGCTTCACCGCGCCGCGCAGCCGCGCGGTCACCCAGCTGAACGCTGCGCGCGGCACCATCGTGGCGATCGTCGGGATCCTCGCCTCGTGCCAGCCGATGCCGGTGTTGATCAATGTCGCACCCGCAGCCTCGATGCGCCGCGCGAGCTCGACCACCTCGTCCCAGCTGCTCCCGCCGTCGACCAGGTCGAGCATCGACAGGCGGTAGACGATGATGAAGTCCGGGCCCGCGGCTTCGCGCGTGCGGCGCACGATCTCGGTCGCGAAGCGGGCGCGGTTGTCGAAGGACCCGCCCCATTCGTCGTCGCGCAGGTTGGTCTTCGGCGCGATGAACTGGTTGATCAGGTAGCCCTCGGAGCCCATGATCTCGACCCCGTCGTAGCCGGCTTGCCGTGCCAGCCGCGCGCAGCGCGCATAGGCCGCGATCGTGCGCCGGATGCCCCAGCGCGTCAGCGCCCGTGGCTTGAAGGGCGTGATCGGCGAGCGCAGCGCCGAAGGCGCGACCGACAGCGGGTGATAGGCATAGCGGCCTGCGTGCAGGATCTGCAGCGCGATCCTGCCGCCGGCCGCATGGACGGCGTCGGTGACGCGGCGATGCTTCGCGACCTGCCAGGCAAAGGTCAGCTGCGAGGCACGCGGCTCCAGACGGCCGGCGAAATTCGGGGCGATGCCGCCGGTGACGATCAGGCCGACGCCGCCTCGCGCACGAGCCGCGTAGAACGCCGCGAGCCGGTCGAAGCCGTCGGGCGCCTCCTCGAGTCCCGTATGCATCGACCCCATCAACACTCGATTGGGCAGCGTCGTGAAGCCGAGGTCCAGCGGTGCGAGCAGATGCGGATACGGGCTCATCGCCCGCGATTCTACGTGAGCACGCTTCGCGACCTATTCGTCCGGGACCATGCGGTAGCCGATGCCGGTCTCGGTCAGCAGATGCCGGGGCCGGACCGGGTCGGCTTCGAGCTTGTCGCGCAGCTGCTTCATGTAGATGCGCAGGTAATGGGTATCCGCCGCATGCGTCGGACCCCATACCTGCGTCAGCAGCTGGCGGTGCGTGACGACCATGTCGGGGTGCTTGGCGAGCGTCGCCAGCAGCCGGAACTCGATCGGCGTCAGCCGGACGGTGGCGCCGTCGCGGCTCGCGACCCGCTTCTCGAGGTCGACGATCGCGTTGCCGAAGCGAAGGATCGGCGTCCCGGCGGCCGAGCGCAGAGCTCCCCGCAGCGCGGCGCGCACGCGTGCGAGCAGCTCGCCGACGCCGAAAGGCTTGGTCACGTAGTCGTCGGCACCGGCATCGAGGGCGTCGATCTTGCTGCGCTCCTGGACGCGCGCGGACAGCACGATGATCGGCATCGGCGACCACTCCCGGATGCGGCGGATCACCTCGATGCCGTCGATGTCCGGCAGCGCGAGATCGACGATGGCGAGATCGGGCTTGTGGGTTCCGGCGTCGATGGATCCGCGGCGCCCCGTCGCCGATTCGACGACACGATAGCCCTCGAGGCCGAGCGTGGCGCGCAGGATGCGCCTGATCTCGGGCTCGTCCTCGACGACGAGGACCGTCGGATGGACGTCGGCCATGTCAGTCCGGGGCGGCTTCCGGCGGCACCGCAGGCGATTCCTCGACCGGGAGCGTGAAGCGGAATGCGGTTCCGCCCCCGGGAATCCGCTCGGCCCAGGTCCGGCCGCCGTGCAGGCGCACGATGGCGCGACAGATTGCCAGACCGAGCCCCATCCCGGTTTCCGCGGCCTCGACCGAGCCGCGATGGAATTTCGCGAACACGCGCTCGAGATCGGCATCGGAAAGCCCGCCGCCGTAATCCTCGACGGTGACGACGACTTCCTCCTGCCTGCGCTGCGCCCGCACGCGCACCACGGTCTCGGGTGGCGTGTGCCTGGCGGCGTTGTCGAGCAGGTTGCCCAGCGCCTGCTCGATCAGCGTCGCGTCGACCTTCAGCAGCGGCAGGTCTTCGGCCAGATCGACGATGACCCGATGCCCGGCCATGCGCGCGGCAAGCCGCTCGAGCACCGAGCCGACGATCTCGTTCAGCGCGGCCCAGTCGCGGTCCAGCCTGATCGCACCGGTCTCGAGGCGCGTCATCTGCAGCACCTTGGCGACGTGCTCCGACATCTCGCGCGCCTGCCCGAACACGCTCTCGGCCAGGGCCTTGCGCTCGGCCGGGGAGAGCCGCTCGCCGCTCTCGGCGAGACTCGACGACGCGCCGGCCATGACGGCGAGCGGGGTGCGCAGATCGTGGGAAATCGACGCCAGCAGAGCGCTGCGGATGCGCTCGGTCTCGGCCTCGATCTCGAGCGCCGCCTGTGCCGCGGCACGGTCGCGGACGCTGTCGACCAGGCGCGAGATGACGAGCGCCACTGCCAGCATGATCGCGAACGTCAGCAGGTACTGGGCATCGTCGACGGTCAGGGTGCCGCGCGGCGGGACGAACAGGAAGTCGAAGGCAAGCACGCACAACACCGACGCGACGACCGCAGGGCCGCGCGAGAAGCGCAGCGCGACGACGACGACGGCCAGCAGGTAGACCATCGCGATGTTGACCAGATCGAAACGCGGATGCATCAGCCAGCCGGCGAGGGTGGCTGCGGCCACCGCCGCCACGGCCCACGCATACCCGATCCAGCGCCGTCGTTCGACCATGTCGCGACTTTAGCGCAGAGACCGCGTAAATTTCCCGTAAAGAATCGCCGCCGTCCCGCAACCGCAGTCCGCCAACCCGTTAAGCTGAGCGCCGATGGATGCCAGCGTCGATCCCCTGCCGCCGCAAGCGGCTGCCGGTCACGGCCACCGCAAGCAGACGACCGCGGCGCTGGCCTTGCTCGCGCTGGGGGTCGTCTATGGCGACATCGGGACGAGCCCGCTCTATGCGGCGAAGGAAACCTTCAGTCCCCAGCACGGGATCCCGCTGACGTCCGCCAACGTCATCGGCGGCGTGTCCGCGATCTTCTGGGCACTGACGATCATCGTCTCGCTGAAGTACGTGACCCTCGTGCTGCGCGCGAACAACCGCGGCGAAGGCGGGATCATGGCGCTGCTGGCGCTCGCGACCTCGTCGGTGCAGGAGCGGCCGAGGACGCGCGCCGCACTGCTCGCGATCGGCGTGTTCGGGGCGTCGCTGTTCTACGGCGATGCCGTGCTGACGCCGGCGATCTCGGTGCTGTCCGCCGTCGAGGGACTCGAGGTGGGCACGGAGGTCCTGCAGCCGTACATCGTCCCCATCGCGACCGGCATCCTGATCGCCCTGTTCGCGATCCAGCGCTTCGGCACCGGCGTGGTCGGCATGTTCTTCGGCCCGGTGTGCGTGCTGTGGTTCCTCGCGCTGGGGGCCTCGGGCATCCACAACATCGTCAAGGCCCCGACGATCCTCCGCGCGCTCGATCCCGCCCATGCGCTGCATTTCGCGACAGCGCACGGTTACGCGTCGTTCATCGTCCTGGGATCGGTGCTGCTCGCCGTGACCGGCGCCGAGGCGCTGTATGCCGACATGGGGCATTTCGGCAAGCGCGCGATCCGCATCGCGTGGTTCGGTGTCGCCGCGCCCGGCCTGATCCTCAACTACTTCGGCCAGGGTGCGCTGCTGATCGCCAATCCGGCGGCGATCGCGAACCCGTTCTATCTGGCTTTTCCCGGATGGGCGCTCTACCCGATGGTCGTTCTCGCCACGGCCGCGACGGTGATCGCGTCACAGGCGACGATCTCGGGGGCCTACTCGATGACCCAGCAGGCGATCCAGCTCGGTTACCTGCCGCGGATGACCATCCTGCACACGTCGGAACGGACGATCGGACAGATCTACGTGCCGCTGGTCAACTGGACGCTGCTGGTCGTCGTTGCCGCCGCGGTCATCGGTTTCGGGAGCTCGTCGCGGCTCGCCGCGGCCTACGGCGTGTCGGTGATGGGGACGATGCTGGTGACGACGCTGCTGACGTTCTTCGTGCTGCGCTACGACTGGCGCTATCCGCTCGGCCTGTGCATCCTCGCCACGGGATTCTTCATGCTGGTCGACACGGTCTTCTTCGCGGCGGCGATGCACAAGGTCCTCGAAGGCGGCTGGTTCCCGCTGGCGCTGGGCTCGTTCGTGTTCTTCGTCATGGTGACCTGGCGGCGTGGCCGCGAACACCTGCTCGAACGCCTGCGCGGATCGTCGCCGCCGCTGGCGGCATTCCTGGACGTGCTGTTCGTCGACCCGCCGCAGCGCATTCCCGGCACCGCGGTGTTCCTGACCTCGAGCCCGGATGCGACACCCAACGCGATGCTGCACAGCCTCAAGCACTACAAGGTGCTGCACGAGCAGAACGTGTTCCTGAACGTCGAGTTTCGCGACGTTCCCTGGGTGGCGCCACAGGACCGCGTCGCCAGCGAACGCCTCGCCGGCGGCTGCTGGCGCATCGTCGCGCGCTACGGCTTCATGGAGCAGCCCGATGTCGCGCTGGCGCTGGAGATCTGCGCGCCCCAGGGCCTGCAGGTCGACCCGATGCAGGTTTCGTACTTCCTGTCGCGCGAGAAGATCGTCGCAGGTGCGACCGAACACGGGCTGGCGCGCTGGCGCGACGGCATCTTCGCGACGATGGCGCGCAACGCCGGAAGCATCACCGACTTCTTCAACATCCCGGCCAACCGCGTCGTCGAGCTCGGAACACGCATCGAGATCTGACCGGCACGACGCGCGGATCCCCTCGCCCGATGCCGGCAGCACGCCCGCAGGCCGGGCATGCGGGAATGCGGAAGTGGCGCATACTGCGTACGCGCATGCCCGAGGGGCGGCGCGGACGCACGAATTCCCGAGCGCCCCGATGCAGAAGGTCCGATCATGCGCCCGCCCGTCGCCCGTCCGCCCATCACCTGCCGGCCGAACATCCGGCTGCAACCCGGCGCCCGTCCCGCCGGCCGCGACCAATGAGCGCGCCCGACAGCCAGTACGCCCTCGCGGCCGACCGGGACCGGTTCCTGGCGGCGCTCGAAGGCGACGACTTCGACGTCACGACGCGGCTGGCGGCGCACCTGACGACCTGCGGGAATCCCCTGCCGAGCTCGACCTGCCGGGAGCTCGGTCTTCCCGTCGGCAGCTCCTACGCAACGGCCGCGAGACAGGTCATCGACAGCAACGGGCGCGTGCCCGCGAAAGCGCTGCACGCGGCCGAGCCCGCGCCTGAAGCGCAGGCAACGCAGGACCGCGGCGCGGAGGACGCCTTTACCGCCGGGGGCGGAAAAGTGGCCATGACTTGATCCTGATCGAAGCGGACCGCCCCGGAATCCGCATACTCGATGCAATTCCGGCGAGGCGGTCATGGACAGGATCTGGCTGAAGAACTACCCGGCAGGGGTGCCGCAGGACGTCGACACCTCGGCCTACGCGTCGCTCGCGGACATGTTCGCGCAGATCTGCGCGCGCTATCGCGACCGACCCGCGTTCCGGAGCATGGGGACGACCCTCAGCTATGCCGAGATCGACCGCAGGACGCGCGCGTTCGCGGCGTTCCTGCAGACGCGATGCGGGCTGGTCAAGGGCGACCGGCTCGCCATCATGATGCCGAACGTCCTGCAGTACCCGATCGCCCTGTTCGGTGCGTTCCGTGCCGGGCTCGTCGTCGTCAACTGCAATCCGCTCTACACGCCGCGCGAGCTCGAGCACCAGCTCCAGGACTCGGGTGCCAGGGCGATCGTCGTGCTGGAGAATTTCGCGCGCACCGTCCAGGACGTGGTCGGCAGGACGCGCGTCGAGACGGTGATCACCACGCAACTGGGTGATCTCTTCCCGCCGATCAAGGCGCGGCTCACGAATCTCGTGGTCAAGTACGCGAAGAAGATGGTCCCGCGGTGGCACATCGACGGCGCGATCGCCTTCAAGGCCGCGCTGGCCCGCGGCAAGCGGCAGCCGCTCGACCCCGTGCCGTTGACCCAGGCCGACATCGCATTCCTCCAGTACACCGGAGGCACGACCGGCGTGCCCAAAGGCGCGATGCTGACGCACGGCAACATGGTCGCCAACCTGCAGCAGATCTCCGCCTGGATCGGGCCCGAGTTCAGGGAAGGCGCCGAAATCGTCGTCACTCCGCTGCCGCTCTACCACGTGTTCGCACTGACGGCGAACCTGCTGACCTTCTTCAAGTGGGGCGCCCTCAACGTGCTGATCGCCAACCCGCGCGACATTCCGGGTCTGGTCGCCGAACTGCGCAAGGTACCGTTCACCGCCATCACCGGGGTCAACACGCTGTTCGCGGCGCTGGTGAACGACCCCGGATTCGGCAGGATCGACATGCGCAGCCTGAAGGTGGCATTCGGCGGCGGCATGCCGGTGCAGCGCGCCGTGGCCGAGCGATGGACCGCAATCACCGGCGCGCCCCTGATCGAGGGCTACGGGCTGACGGAAGCCTCGCCGCTGGTCGCCGGCAACGCCCTCGACACCCAGGGATATACGGGAACCGTCGGGTTGCCGTTCCCCTCGACCGAGGTCAGCGTCCGCAACGAGGCGGGCGAGGAACTTCCGCTGGGCGACATCGGCGAAATCTGCGTGCGCGGTCCGCAGGTCATGAAAGGCTACTGGAACCAGCCGCAGGAGACCGCGAAAGTGCTCTCCCCTGACGGCTGGCTGCGCACCGGGGACATGGGCCTCATGGACGCGACGGGCCGCGTCAAGCTCACCGACCGCAAGAAGGACATGATCGTGGTGTCGGGCTTCAAGGTGTATCCGAACGAAGTCGAGGAAGTGGTGATGGCGCACCCGGGCGTGCTCGAGGCCGCCGTCATCGGCGTGCCGGACGAACGCTCGGGCGAGGCCGTCACGGTCGTCGTCGTCAGGCGCGACCCCGCACTTACGGCCGAACAGCTGATCGCGCATTGCCGCCTTCAGCTGACAGGCTACAAGCTGCCCCGGCAGGTCCTGTTTCGCGACGAGCCGCTGCCCAAGAGTCCCGTCGGCAAGATCCTGCGTCGGCTGGTGCGCGACTCGACGCACACGCGGGCGGAGACCCGCGGCTAAGGCAGGCTGCAGAACACCGGGCCCTCGATGATCCAGCCTTCGAGCAGCATCGCGGCAGTTTCACTGTGACTGGTCAGGTAGCGATGGTTCGCCTCTCCGCCCTTGCCGTTGTTGTAGAGGCGGATGACCGGAACGCGGTCGGCCGGACATTGACTCGAGGCATCGAGGGCGTCGACGCGAAAGGCGATGCCCTCGGACATCCATAGCGGACTGGCCTGGAGGATCGCGCATTCGTAGGACAGGACCGAGAAGAAATGCGTGTTCGGCCCGATGCCCGGCCTGCCGAAGTACCGGCACGCGGGAACACCCATCCCGGCATCGACGGCGTAGACCTTGAAATCGAAGCCGGTGCGCTGCCACCCCGGAACGATGATGCCCGCGTCGAGCATCGCGGCTTCGGCGGGCTCCGCCGTCATGAAATAGTGGTCGAGCGAGGCGTTGTAGTACTCGATCGACAGCCGCTCCGCCGACGCTGCCGGCAACGGCTGGGCCTTGTCGAGCAGCAGCACGTCGTCGCCACCGCCGGCAACCGCGATCATCCGGGCGCTTTGCGCACGTGCATCGGGATCGTCCTGCACGTACGCCGCGAGCCAGGTCAGCGACCAGGTGAAGATGTCCGGTGACGCCTGGACATCGAAACCGTGCCGCACGCCGGCGAGCACGACGAACTGCCGCGCGCCGCGGAGCCGCGCCATGCCCAGCGCAGTCACGACGGCCGGCGCCGTCGTGTCCGCGCTGCCGGCGATTGCCAGATACGGCATGCCGACGTCGTCGAGCCCCTTTTCATCACGCCCGAATGCCGGCAGCAGCAATTGCCCGAAATAGGGGACGTACCCCGCTGCGGCTTTCAGGCGCGTGTCGTTCATGATGCTCTTCGACGACAGTCCCGGGGATACCGTGAGCTGCGCGCCACGCATCAGCAGCAACGACTCCCCGCCCAGGCTGCCGCCGAAGCCGCCGATCGCATCGACATCCATCCGCGCCGCAAAATCCGCATTGGCCAGCACCGCATCGAGCGTCGCCCGCAGCGCATGCGGCCGGATCGCCTGCATCGCCGTGTAATTCGAGAACTGGGCGAGCGCGGTCAGCAGATTGCCGAAGCTGTCGACGTGCACGTCGGCAAACCGCGCGTCGCCGTGGAAAGGCGCGATGACGACGTAGCCGTGGCTCGCGAACAGGGCGATGGCGTCGATGTATTCGCCGGACAGCGGGCTTCCGCCCAGACCGTGCGAGAACAGCAGCACCGGATACTGCCGGCGGTCCGCCGCGAACACCGGCGGCTGCGACCCGCGCTGCATCCGCGGCACGACCCCGCCGGTGGGCAACGGGTAATCGGCGTGGTCATTGGCAGCCGAGGTCGGGTAGCACACCAGCGTCCCGAAGGTCTCGACGCGATTGCGGTAATCGCCGTACAGCTCCCCGTCGTCGGGAAGCGCCACGTCGACGACGAAGGCATCGGCGGGATCGACCAGCAGGTCGGTCAGATAACCCGATCCGCTGCCGCCGCGGCCCTCCCAGTACGCCGTCGCATCGGAGCCGGGCGCAATCCGCGAGAAATCCTGCTCGACGTTGCTGCAGCCGACCGGATAGATGCCGGGCTGCGCGGGCGGCACGACCGCCAACCAGTCGGCGGGCGACTGCGCATGCGCGCCCACCGCCGCGAGCAGCAGACCCGCGAGCATCCACAACGTCAGGCGAATGAATCGGGGCATGGGAGCCAGGGGCCGTCGCGGCCCGCGAGGCGCCGGCAGTCTATGCCTTCACCGCCTTGCGCCCCGTCCTTCCGGCCGGTTTCTTCGCCACCGGTTTCGCGGGCGTTCTGGCCGGGCTGCGCGCCGTCGCGGCGGTTTTCCTCGCCGTCGTCTTCTTCGGGCTCATCGCCTTTTCGACTCTGCCGGCGGCCGTTTTCGCACTCGCGGCCACGCCCTTCACCTTGCGCTTCACGCTGCGTTTCGCCTTGCCGAATGCCTTTTCCGCATCCGCTTCCGCGGATCGCGCTTTCCGCGCCACGGTCTTCTTGACGGCTCGCGCCTTCCTGTCGACGGCGGTCGTCGCTTTCTTCAGTTCGCGTTGCGCGCGCACGGTGGCGCGTTGCGCCCGCGTCGCGAGCGCTGCGCCGAGTTCCTGGGCCATTTCCCGGGCCTTCCCCCTGGCTGCCCCGACCGTGTCGCCGATCCTGCCCAACAGATCCTTCTTCTTGCGCATCTTCACCTCTGTGTTCCGGAATCAAGGTCCTCGCAATTCACCTGCGCAGCTGCGGCCGCCCGTGGCGACATCCGTGCTGTGGACGAGTGTCACCACCGCGCCCCGCGTCAACCGACCGCGGTGCCGAACAGCGCGCCCACGCCCGCGGTCAGGGCCATCGCAGCCGCACCCCAGAACGTGACCCGCCAGGCCCCGGCAATGACCGGCGCACCGCCGGTCTGGGCCGCGAGCGCGCCGAGGCCGGCGAGGAAGACCAGCGAGCTGCCGGCCACCACGGCGCCCAGCAGCGAGGCCGGTGCCAGCGTCGCGACGATCAGCGGCAGCGCGGCGCCTGCGGTAAAGCTCGCGGCCGAAGCCAGCGCTGCCTGCACCGGGCGCGCCGCGAGCACCTCCGAAATGCCCAGCTCGTCGCGCGCGTGGGCGCCCAGAGCGTCGTGCGCCATCAACTGCACCGCCACCTGCCCGGCCAGCGCGGGATCGAGGCCGCGCTTGACGTAGATCGATGCCAGTTCGCGTTCCTCGTTGGCGACGTCGCTGGCCAGTTCCCCGCGTTCGCGCGCGAGATCGGCCGCCTCGGTGTCGGCCTGGGAACGCACCGACACGTACTCGCCCGCGGCCATCGACATCGCGCCGGCGACCAAGCCGGCCACGCCCGCCACCAGCACGCCACTGCGCGACGCATGCGCTGCAGCCACGCCAAGCACCAGGCTGGCGGTGGACACGATGCCGTCGTTGGCGCCGAGCACGGAGGCACGCAGCCATCCGATGCGATCGCTGCGGTGGAACTCGCGGTGGATTCTCGGCATGCGGATTCGCCCGGCTCACCGCGACGGTTCGGTACGACGGGAAGCTTCGCCGACGGCCGTCACCTCACTTGAGCTTCATGTCGTTCTTGACCGACTTGACGCCGGCGACGCCGCGCGCAACCTCGACTGCCTTGTTGATGGCCGCCTGTGAATTGACGAAACCGCTCAGTTGCACCACGCCCTTGAACGTCTCCACGTTGATCTCGGCGGATTTGAGTGACGGTTCGTGGAACACCGCCGCCTTGACCTTCGTGGTGATGACTGCATCGTCAAGATACTCGCCGGTCCCTTCGCTCTTTGGCGTCGATGCGCAACCCACGAAGGAAGCGAGCAGCAGCATCAGGAAGAACGCTGAAAGGCGCTTCAGGTGTGTCATGGCGAAATCTCCCGATGGATGACGAATCCGCGTCCTGCGCCGATGGCCGGGAAGCCTTCCACGACGCCCCCTCGCCGCGCACATCAGCCACAGCCCTGGACACGGTGGACGGCTCACGGTACTCGCCCCCTGCATTGTGCCGCATTGCGGCAGATCAATGTTTGTCGGCGCGCGGGGACATGCGCGCGGCGCGATATCGGCCTATAGTCATCGACACGCCCGCCACGTCGCAGGCGCACAAGGAGCGAAGCTCATGTCCCATAAACCCCCCAAGGAAGACAGGAAGAAGGCCGCAATGACCCCCAAGGAGAAGAAGGCGATCAAGCAGCAGAAGAAGCATGCTGCGGACGTGATTCCGTTCATCAAGCACTGAGCTGCCTGCACCGCGGCAGGACCCGGCACTCGCCTGCGGGCGAGCGGGCCCGCGGCATCCGCGACGTCAGCCCGACGCCGCCTGCGCCCTCGCGTCGAGCGCCCCCCAACGCTCGAAGCGCTCGCGCAGCAATTCCTCGATCTCCTCCGCGCGACGGCGATCTGCCCTGAGTCGCTCGACCTCCTGGCGGTGATAGTCAGGAGCGCACATTCGCTCGGAGAGCTCGTGCTGCTCGCGTTCCAGCGCCTCGATTTCGGCGGGCAGCGCCTCGAGCTCCCGCTGTTCCTTGAACGTCATCCGCACGCGATCGGGCTGCGCGCCACGGCGGGCCGCCGGCGCCGCCTCGCGACGCACCGCAGGCGCCGGGCCCGGCGATGCGTCCCCACCGATTCCGCCGGCGGGTTTCGACGCCGGCGCGCGCTGTGCGACCCAGTCGCTGTATCCCCCGACGTATTCCTTCCAGACGCCGTCGCCCTCGGCGACAAGGGTCTGCGTCGCGATGTTGTCGAGGAACGCGCGGTCGTGACTCACCAGCAGCAGCGTCCCGGTGTAGGCCTGCAGCGTTGCCTCGAGCAGCTCGAGGGTGTCGATGTCGAGGTCGTTGGTCGGCTCGTCGAGCACCAGCAGGTTGGCCGGCTGCGCGAACAGGCGCGCCAACAGCAGGCGATTGCGCTCGCCGCCGGACAGCGCCTTCACCGGTGCGTTCGCGCGCTGCGGCGGAAACAGGAAATCACCGAGATACGAGAGCACGTGCTTGCGCCCCGCCCCGGTCTCGACCCATTCGGAGCCGGGACTGATCGTCTGTGCGAGGCTGCGCTCGGGATCGAGCTGCTCGCGCATCTGGTCGAAGTAGGCGACCTGCAGACGGGTGCCCAACCGCAACTGCCCGCGATCGGGCTGGACCTGGCCGAGGATGATCTTCAGCAGCGTCGACTTGCCGGCACCGTTGGGCCCCAGCAGCGCCAGCCGGTCGCCGCGCATGACGCGCAGTGAAAGGTCGCGCACCAGCGTGCGCGTGCCGAAAGCCTTCCAGACGCGATCGAGCTCGGCCACGAGCACCCCCGAGCGCTCGCCCGCATCGACCGCGAGCTTCACGTTCCCCATGCGCTGCCGGCGCTGCGCACGCTGCTCGCGCAGCGATTCGAGCCTGCGCACCCGGCCTTCGTTGCGCGTGCGCCGCGCCTCGACGCCCTTGCGGATCCACAGCTCTTCCTGCCGCCAGAACTGGTCGAACTTGCGCGTTGCCGTCGCTTCCGCCGCGAGCTCCGACGCCTTGCGGCTTTCGTAGGCGGCGAAATTCCCCGGATACGAACGCAGCAGTCCGCGATCCAGCTCGACGATCCGCGTCGCGATGCGGTCGAGGAATGCCCGATCGTGGGTCACGACGATCGACGCCGGAACCTTCAGCAGCAGGTCCTCGGTCAGCGCGATACCGTCGATGTCCAGATGGTTCGTCGGCTCGTCGAGCAGCAACAGGTCGGGTTGCATCGCCAGCGCCAGCGCGAGTGCCGCGCGCTTGCGTTCGCCGCCCGACGCAGTGTCCGGCGATTGCGCTTCGTCCAGTCCGTAGCGATGCAGGAACTCGGACAGCCGCACCTCGACACGCCAGCGATCGCGCTCGTCCCGCGCTTCCAGCGCGCCGCGCCGGACCAGGCTCTCGCGCAGCGACGACGCGGGCGGCAGCAGCGGTTCCTGCTCGACCAGCACGATCGTGAGGCCGTCGCGCCGCTCGATGTCGCCGTCGTCGAGCGCGCCCTCTCCGGCGAGGATCTTCAGCAGCGACGACTTGCCGCTGCCGTTGCGGCCGATGAGTCCGATGCGCTCGCCGTCGCCCACCGTCAGGTTGGCGCGATCGAGCAGGGGTTGCAGGCCGTAGGCGAGTCCGGCGTCGCGAAGCGTGAGCAGTGCCATCGGGCAAGCATAGCGCGGCGCGCCGCGCGGCCGCGCCGCAACCGGCCGTGCCGGATTTGCGCGCCGGGCCGGGCGGGGCCCGGACCACGCTCCCCGCAGCCGTTGATTTCGGGGTCGCGCCGCCCGATATTGGAAGGATGTCCGACCTGCGTCCGGCCGCCGTGGCCGGAACCTTCTATCCGAAAGCCCCGACGGCGCTCGCAGCCGCGGTGGGTGCCTGCCTCCATGCCGCGGCAGGTTCGCGAGGGCCCGCCGGGTCCACGCCGCCCAAGGCGGTGATCGTGCCGCACGCCGGGTACGTCTACTCGGGCGCGATCGCCGCGGCCGCCTACGCGCGGCTGGCCGTCGGGCGCGACGTGATCCGCCGGGTGGTCCTGCTCGGTCCCACCCACCGCGTGCCGGTGCGCGGCCTGGCGCTGCCGTCGGCGCGGGCCTTCGCGACGCCGCTGGGCGAGGTCGCCGTCGACCTCGATGCGGCCACGGCTGCGCTCGGGCTGCCGCAGGTGCGCGCAAGCGATGCCGCGCACGCCCTCGAGCACTCGCTCGAGGTCCAGCTGCCGTTCCTGCAGGCGGTGCTCGGCGCGTTCCAGATCGTTCCTTTCGCCGTCGGCGACGCGACGCCCGAGGAGGTCGCCGAGGTCATCGATCTGCTGTGGGGCGGTCCCGAGACGCTGTTCGTCGTCAGTTCGGACCTGTCGCATTACCATCGTTACGCCGACGCGCAGGCCATCGATCGCGCGACCGCCGAGGCGATCCTCGGGCTTTCGCCCGACCTCGATCACGAGCAGGCCTGCGGCGCGACGCCCATCAACGGCCTGCTGCTTTCCGCGCGCAGGCGCGGACTGGCGCCGGAGCTGCTCGACCTGCGCAACTCGGGCGACACCGCCGGGGACCGGTCGCGCGTCGTCGGCTACGCGTCCTTCGCCTTCGTCGCGGGCCCCCGATGAGCATCGACGCCCTCGGAGACGCGCTGCTCGCGGTCGCCCGCTCGGCGATCGGCGGCTCGCTCGGCCTGCCCGGCGGCGCCGACCCAAGTCACCCCGGGCTGTCCCGGCCGGCCGCGACCTTCGTGACCCTGAAGATGCACGGCGAGCTGCGCGGTTGCATCGGCACGCTGGAGCCTGTCCGCCCCTTGGGCCTGGACGTACGCGAGAATGCGCTCGCCGCGGCGTTTCGCGATCCGCGTTTCCTGCCGCTGACCACGGGCGAATTCGAGGCGACCACGGTCGAGGTGTCGCTGCTGTCGGAAAGCCGGGCCCTCGACATCGCCGGCGAGGACGACCTGCTCGCCCAACTGCATCCCGGACACGACGGCCTGGTCCTCCAGTACGGACACCATCGCGCCACCTTCCTGCCGCAGGTCTGGGACGCGCTCGCCGACCCGCGGGATTTCGTCGTCGCGCTGAAGCGCAAGGCGGGATTGCCGGCGGATTTCTGGAGCCCGCGGATGGTCGTGTCCCGCTACGGGGTCACGAAGTGGGCCGAAGCGGCGGCGGTCGCGGCGAAAGCCGGCGCAACGTTGCGGCGATGAGCAACCATCCCGGCCGCTGGTGGCATCGCCTCGACGACGGCCGCATCCAGTGCGACCTGTGTCCGCGCGACTGCCGCCTGCACGAAGGCCAGCGCGGTGCGTGCTTCGTGCGCCAGCGCGAAGGCGATGGCATCGTGCTGACGACCTGGGGCCGCTCGTCGGGTTTCTGCATCGACCCGATCGAGAAGAAGCCGCTGAACCATTTCCACCCCGGCTCCAGCGTGTTCTCGTTCGGCACCGCCGGCTGCAACCTCGCCTGCAAGTTCTGCCAGAACTGGGACATCTCGAAATCGCGCGAGATGGACACGCTGATGGATGCGGCGTCCCCCGCGACGATCGCCGAGGCGGCGGCCGACACCGGTTGCGCCAGCGTCGCGTTCACCTACAACGACCCGGTCATCTTCGCCGAGTACGCGATGGACGTCGCCGACGCCTGCCACGCGCGCGGCATCGCGACGGTCGCGGTCACCGCAGGCTACATCGGCGCCGATGCGCGCCGCGAGTTCTACGCGAAGATGGACGCCGCCAACGTCGACCTCAAGGGCTTCACCGACGACTTCTACGTCAAGCTCTGCGGCGCGCGCCTGCAACCGGTGCTCGACACCCTCGTCTACCTGAAGCACGAGACCGATGTCTGGCTGGAGATCACGACGCTGCTGATCCCGGGGAAGAACGATTCCGACGCCGAAGTCGAGGCGATGTGCGCCTGGATCGTGCGCGAACTCGGCGGCGAGGTGCCGCTGCATTTCACCGCCTTCCACCCCGACTACAAGATGACGGACCTGCGTGCGACGCCCGCGGCCACGCTGACCCGGGCGCGCGACATCGCGCTCTCCGCAGGCCTGCGCTACGTCTACACCGGCAACGTGCACGACCGGACCGGCGGGACGACGTCCTGCCCGGGCTGCGGCGCCGCGCTGATCGTCCGCGACTGGCACGACATCCTGCGCTACGACCTGACCGCCGAAGGCCGCTGCAACCGCTGCCAGACGCGGCTCCCGGGGCGCTTCGGCCCCCTGGACGGGCGGCGCGGGCACGCCCGCCGCCGCATCCCGGTGCGCCTCGCGATGAATGCGCCTGCCTGAGATCGGCGCGGCCCCCTTGAAGTCGCCGCGGAAGAACCTATTTCGGATTTTGCCCAACGAGCCACTTACAGGAGGCAAAACCATGTTCGGCAGCTTGTGGAGCAGCTTCGATACCAACCTCTTCGACGAGTTCAGGCGCCCGAAGGGGGACGTCGACCCGGTGACCGGCCGTACGGCGTGGCCCGCGGGGATACGCGCGCTGCGGCGCGGCACGTTCCCGCCGGTCAACGTCGGCTCGACGCCCGACCAGGTCGACGTCTATCTGTTCGCGCCCGGGCTCGACCCGAAGGGCATCGACCTGTCGATCCAGCAGAACCTGCTCACGATTTCGGGCGGCCGCAGGATCGGGGCCGACGCCGATGCGGACTACTACCGGCGCGAGCGCTTCGAAGGCGATTTCCGGCGCGTCATCTCGCTGCCCGATGACGTCGATCCGGACCGCGTCGAGGCGAAGTACCGCGATGGCGTGCTCCGGATCAGCGTGAAACGCCGCGAGGCAGCGCGACCCCGGCAGATCGAAGTCAAGTGAAACCGAGTCCAATGGAGGCGATGATGACCGATCATCAAGACTTCGCGACCCGCGAGAACGTGGGTACAGAGGCGAGATCGCAGGAGGACGAGGTCGTGCTGCGGCCGGCCGTCGACATTTTCGAGGACGCGGACGGGATCACCGTGCAGGCCGACCTGCCCGGCGTGTCCAGGGACCGGCTGAACATCCAGGCCGACCGGAACGCCCTGCTGATCGAGGCCGAAGCCGCCATCGACATGCCGCCGGGGATGGAGGCGCTCTATGCCGACGTGCACTCGACCCGCTATGCGCGGAGCTTCGTCCTGAGCGGCGAGCTCGACGCCGGCAGGATCGAGGCGAACCTCAAGGACGGCGTGCTCACGCTGAGGATACCCAAACGGCTCGAGTTCCGCCCGCGCCGGATCGAGGTGAGCGCAGGCTGAACGCCGCAGGCCGAACGCGAAGGCTGAACGCCGCAGCCCGCCGGGTCGGCAGCGCCGCGCGGCCGGGCGATTGACCGCGGACCGCAAGGGCCGGCGCCGGCCGGCCCTTGCTATAATTCGTCCCGTTGCCGCCCGCCTTCCGCCGGCGGCTTTTTGTTTTCCCACCCGACGCCACGGCCCGGCCGACGATCCGATTCCGATGACCGACGCAAGCCCTGCCGGCCCCCTCGCGCGCGACGTCGCGCGCCGGCGCACTTTCGCGATCATCTCGCATCCGGACGCGGGCAAGACGACGCTGACCGAGAAGCTGCTGCTGTTCGGCGGCGCGATCCTGCTCGCGGGCACGGTCAAGGCGCGCAAGAGTGCCCGGCACGCGACCTCGGACTGGATGGAAGTCGAGAAGCAGCGCGGCATCTCGGTGACGAGCTCGGTCATGCAGTTCGAGTATGCCGATCACGTCATCAACCTGCTCGACACCCCCGGCCACGAGGATTTCTCCGAGGACACCTATCGCGTGCTGACCGCGGTCGATGCCGCCGTGATGGTCATCGATGCCGCCAAAGGCGTCGAGGCGCAGACGATCAAGCTGCTGGAAGTCTGCCGGCTGCGCAACACGCCGATCATCACCTTCGTCAACAAGCTCGACCGCGAGGTGCGCGAGCCGCTGGCGCTGCTCGAGGAGATCGAATCGGTGCTCGGCATCGACTGCGCGCCGGTGACCTGGCCGCTGGGCATGGGCAAGCGCTTCCGCGGCGTCTTCGACCTGCTGGGGAACCGCCTGCTGCGCTTCACCGCGGGCGAGGAACGCGTCTCGACCGAAACCGAGCTGATCGAAGGCATCGACAATCCGCGCCTCGACGCGCTGTTTCCCGAAGAGATCGGGGCGTTGCGCCACGACGTCGACCTGATCCGCAGCGCGAGCCCGCCCTTCGACCTCCCGACCTTCCTCGCCGGAGCCCAGACGCCGGTGTTCTTCGGGTCGGGAATCAACAACTTCGGCGTGCAGGAAATCCTGCAGGCGCTGATCGACTGGGCGCCGCCGCCGCAGCCGCGAGATGGGACCGCGCGCAGCGTCGAACCCGCCGAGGCGCCGTTCACCGGCTTCGTGTTCAAGATCCAGGCCAACATGGATCCGCGCCACCGCGACCGGATCGCCTTCTTCCGTGTCTGCTCCGGCCGCTACGCGCCAGGCATGAAAGTCCGGCACCTGCGCCTTTCCCGCGAAATGAAGCTCGCCAACGCGCTGACGTTCATGGCCAACGAGCGTGTCGCCAGCGAGGATGCCGTGGCCGGCGACATCATCGGCATCCACAACCACGGGCAGCTGCAGATCGGCGACACGCTGACCGAAGGCGAAGTTCTGGCGTTCAAGGGCATCCCCTATTTCGCGCCCGAGCTCTTCCGCGTCGCGCGCCCGCGCGACCCGTTCAAGGCCAAGCCGCTCGCCAAGGGCCTGCAGGAGCTGGGCGAGGAAGGTGCGATCCAGGTGTTCGCGTCGTCGCACACCAACACGCTGCTGCTGGGCGCCGTCGGACCGCTGCAGTTCGAGATCGTCGCGCAGCGGCTCGCCAGCGAATACAAGGTCGACGCGATCTACGAGAACGCCAACATCGCCACGGCGCGCTGGCTGGCCTTCCCCGACGACGTCACACGCCGAAATTTCGAGCGCGAGCAGGCGGCGGCGCTCGCCACCGACGTCGACGGCAACCCGGTGTTCCTCGCGACCAACCGCTACAACCTGCAGGTGACGACGGAACGCTGGCCGAAAGTCGGCTTCCACGCCACCCGCGAGCACGGGCAGCGACTGGTACAGGGCTAGGCCGGCGCACGGCCGTCGCGCGCTTGGCTATCATTGGCGGATGAGCGAACCGGTCTCCGCCAGCACGCTTCTCGACGCCGAGACGATCGAATTCGTCACGCGGCGCGTGTCGCTGACCGTCGCCGGCCGCGGCCCGGGCAACCGCCCCTCGTCGGCGCGCGGCTGCGGCTGCAGGGTGACGCCCGATGGGCGCCGGATGACCGTCTTCGTCTCGCGGCCCCAGGCCGCGGCGCTGCTGCACGACATCGAGGCCCACGGCGCGATCGCCGTCGCATTCAGCCGGCCCACGACCCATCGCACGATGCAGTTCAAGGGCAGCGACGCGCAGGTGCTGCCGCTCGCCCCGGGAGACGCGCAGCTCGTCAGCGCCTTCGTCGGCTCGTTCGTCGTCGAGCTGTCGCCCCTCGGGCATTCGGCACCTTTCGTGCACGCGGTCCTGGGGGCCCGTCCCGAGGACCTGGCCGCGATCGCATTCACCCCCAGCGACGGCTACGCGCAGACCCCCGGGCCCGGGGCCGGCGCACGGCTCCCGGGACGCTGACGATGCCCGCGCTGGCCGCGCTGCGCGACCTGATGGAAGGGGTCATCCCGTCGACGGTCGCCACCTGCGCGCCCGACGGCACGCCCAACGTCAGCTACGTGTCGCAACTGCATTACGTCGACGAGGCGCACGTGGCGCTGTCGTTCCAGTTCTTCAGCAAGACCCGCGCGAACATCCTCGCCAACCCGCGCGCGACGGTACTGGCGCTGCATCCCGAGACCGGCGCGCAATACCGCTTCGACCTCGAGTACCTGCGCACCGAGACCCGCGGCCCGCTGTTCGAGCGCATGAAGGCCAAGCTCGCCGGCATCGCGTCGCACGAAGGCATGAGCGGGGTGTTCAGGCTGCAGGGTTCCGACGTCTACCGCGTCCTCGGCATCGAGCGCGTGCCCGGAGGCGAGCTCGCGCTGCCGCCGCGGCCGAGCCTGCTGCCCGCGGTGCGCGAAGTGATCGAGCGCCTGGTGCGCTGCACCGACCTCGCGGCGCTGCTCGACGAGCTCCTGAGCGCGCTCGACACCAGCCTGCGGATACATCACGCCATGGTCCTGCTGACCGAAGGCGACGGCGATCGCCTGTACACGGTGGCGAGCCGCGGCTACGAGCATTCGGGCGTCGGATCGGAGATCGGGTTCGGCGACGGCGTGATCGGGGTCGCCGCGCAGGCGCGCACGCCGGTGCGGATCACCCACGCCACCGTGGAGTACAGCTACGGCCGCGCGGTTCGCGAGCACGCGCAGGCGCACGGCATGACCGACGCGCTGACGCCACAGATTCCCTTCCCCGGGCTGGCCGAGAGCGGCAGCCAGCTTGCCGTGCCGATTTCGGCCGCCAGCCAGCTGATCGGCGTGCTCTACGTCGAAAGCCCCGACGAGCAGCGTTTCCGCTACGACGACGAGGACGCGCTGGTCGCCATCGCCGCGAGCCTCGCGCTCGCGATCCGGCTGCTGCAGCAGGGCGTCGAGCACGACGACGACACGCAGGCCTCAGCGTCGCCGTCACCCTCGCCAGCCGGAACGGCCGTGACGATCCGCCACTACGCAGGGCACGACAGCGTGTTCGTCGACGACGACTACCTGATCAAGGGCGTGGCCGGCGCGATCCTGTGGAAGCTCCTGCGCGAGCACGCCGACGGAAGGCGCAGCGAGTTCACCAACCGCGAGCTGCGGCTCGATCCCGCGATTCGCCTTCCCGAACTGTCCGAGAACCTCGAGGCGCGACTCATCCTGCTGCAGCGCAGGCTGGCGGAACGCTGCGCCTCGATCCGGATCGACAAGACCGGCCGCGGCCGCTTCCGGCTGGCGGTCACCCGGCCGCTGCGGCTGGTCGAGATCGCCGCGGCCGTCACGCCAGCGCAGCCTCGAGCTTGACGCGATCCCGCGGCGCCAGGCGCTGGGCAAGCCCGCCGAGCATGGCGCCGAAAGCCTCCGCGGGCATCGTCTGCCGCACGCCGCGCAGCAGCGTCGCGCGTTCGGCGGGCGAGCTCGACGCCACCATCCAGCGGGCGAAGATCGCGTTGGTCGCCGGCGGGATCGACGCGACCAGCCGCTCGACCATTGCGTGCAGCTCGTCGTCCGAGTACGTCGCCCACAGGACCGCATTGTTCTCGGTCTCCTCCGCGTGCATGTGGACCAGATCGTCGGCGACGAACAGTGCCAGTCGCCGGTAGAGCGCCAGGGCCGCCGCGGCACGGGCATCGCCCGTGCTGCGCTCGACGGCGTCGCAGCCGTCCAGGATCCCGGCCATCGCCTCGCGATGCGACAGATGGTCAGCCTCGACGCTGCGCGTCGAGCCGGGAGCGCGCGCCTCCATCGCCGGATGCACGTGGAGATCCTCGTGATGCAGATGGGTCTTGGCGAGCGTGACGAATTCGCGCAGCTGCGCGAGCGCCTGCGCCGTGTCCTCGTCGTCGTCGGGGTCCATTCGCCCGACGCGCTGCAGCGTGTCGGTCATCAGCGCGCGCAGCCCCTTGTGGATGACCAGGTAGGGGTCGTAGCGTGCCGTCGCCTGTGCGTTGCGCATCTGCCGCCGCGACAGGTCGACGTGGGGTTCGGATGCAGCGGGGTGTTGCATGGGGGTCGCATTCGTCGTCATCATGGTTGCCTCGCATCGTGTGGGCTCGATCGGAGCCGGTGATCGTCGGGCGCAATCGTCGGCGCCCCATCCCCATGCCGTGGATAGAAGCGGCCATTCGCGCGTCCAACGCAGTATCGTGCTGGCGCCGAATGCGCGTTGCTAACTCTTCGCTAGGAATTTGCTAAACGTTTCGTAAACGCGCCCCATCAACCCATCAGGAAGAAGCCCCATGGAACGAATCGAACCGTCGGTAGACACGCGGGGTCCGCAGCGCCGGACGGACCCGCCGGGCGCGGGCAGGTCCTCGCGCAGGAGCGTCCTCTGGCCGCTGGTCGTCATCGTCGCGCTGGTCGTCGCAGGCGTGCTCGCCTGGAGGCAGATGCACCCGCAGGCCCCGCAGCTCGCACCCCCGCCCGCACCGCCTGCGCCGCAGGCCGCTGCACCCGCGGCGACCGGGCCCGAGCACCCGATCGAGGCCGCAGCCGGCGCTGCACCTGCGCAGGAGACGCCGCTGCCCGCGCTGGCCGACAGCGATCCGGCGCTGCAGGACGCGATGGCCGCGATCTTCGGCAAGGCGCCGCTCGACCGGATATTCCATCTGCAGCAGATCGTCACGCGCTTCGTCGCGACGATCGACAACCTACCGCGGCAGACGGCATCCGTGCAGAAAATGCCCGTGCAGCCGGTCGGCGGATCGCTGCTGACCGCACAGTCGAACGGGCAGACCGTCCTCGCGACCGACAACGCGGTGCGCTACGAGCCGTACGTGAGCGTGATGGACGCCGCGGATACGAATCGGCTGGTCGCGACCTACGTCCGCTTCTATCCGCTGTTCCAGAAGGCCTACGAGGACCTGGGCTACCCGGGCAAGTATTTCAACGACCGGCTGGTCTTCGTCATCGATCACCTGCTGGCGGCGCCCGAACCCACCGGTCCGATCGCGCTGGTGCAGCCGAAGATCGTCTATCGGTTCGCCGACCCCGAGTTCGAATCGCTGTCCGCAGGCCAGAAGATGCTGCTGCGCATGGGTCGCGACAACGAGATGCGGGTCAAGGCCAAGCTCCGCGCCATCCGCCAGGCGCTGGTCGGAAACCCGCCGCCGCGCTGAGCGTTGGCGCAGCGAGGGCCCCTGACCCCGCCCCTCTCCCGCAAGCGGGCGAGGGGCGGAAAAACCGGGTCCGTCCCGGGTTTTCTTTTCCCGACTAGTCGAAGCCGCCGGCGCGACGCAGCTCGCGGCTGCCTTCGCCGGTCAGCAGCGCAGCGAAGCGCCGCGCCCGCGCCGCGTCGCCGGCACCGTGCGAGACGGCCACCGAGTACACGGTCGTCAGCCCGACCTCGTCGGGCAGCTTCGCAACCAGCGTCACGCCCGGCGTGTACAGGATCTCGGTGACCTGGGTGCAGCCGACGGCGCCGGAATGGCCCGCAGGCTCGGCCCGGGCCATCGCCGCCATCGCCGTCGCACCGTTGGCGTAGGGCTTGAGCTTCGCCGCAACGCGCTCGTGGATGCCGAGCCTCTTCAGCACGCCGACGAAGTGGATGCCTGCGGTCGCACGCTCGATGTCGGGACAGTACAGCGACGACGCCGCGGCCAGCACGTCACGCAATGCGTCCACGCCCGCGACCGCAGGCACGGGCTCCCCGGCGGGGACCGCGATGCCGGTGGGCACGCCGCCCAAGGGAGCGATCGAATCCGCTTCGACCCTGGCCTGCACGGCCAGCGCGGCGAGCATCGGCGCCGGCAGGATCAGGACGTCGCAGGGAACCCCCGCGAGGAACTGGTCCCGGATCGTGCCCGCCGCATCGAAGGTCGCGCCGAGCGTCGCGCCCGCGGCGCGTTCGAACGATGCGGCGAGCGCCTGCACGACGCCCTTGGCGGCTCCCGCGGACAGCAGTTGCAGCGCGCGGGGAGCCGCCCCGGTCACCGGTCGACCCGTGCGCCGGAGATTTTTACCACGTGGGCCCACTTGACGATGTCGCCTTCGAGATACTTGTGGAACTCGTCCGGCGTCATCGTCATCGGCGTGGCGCCCTGCTTCGCCCAATCGGCCTTGACGTCGGGTTGCGATTCGATCTCGGTGATCGCCTTGTTCAGCTTGTCGACGACGGCCGCCGGGGTGCCCTTGGGCGCCACGATGCCCAGCCATATCGTTGCTTCGTAGCCGGGAACGCCGGCCTCGGACACCGTCGGCACGTCGGGCATCACCGCCGACCGGACCTTGCCCGTCGTCGCCAACGCGTGAACCCGGCCCGCCTTCACCTGCTCGTTCATCACCGTGACGGCATCGAACATCATCTCGACCTGACCGCCGATCACGCCGGTGCGCGCACCCGAGCTGCCCTTGTAGGGGACGTGCACGATGTTGACGTGGGCCATTGCGTTGAAGAGCTCGCCCGCCATGTGATAGGGCGTGCCGGGGCCCGACGAGGCGAAGTTGAGCTTGCCGGGTTCCTTCTTGGCCAGCGCGATCAGGTCGCCGAGCGTCTTCACCGGAACCTTCGGGTTCACGACCAGGACGAGGTCGGAGTAGTTGACCGGGGCGACGGGCACGAAATCGCGCATCAGCTTGAACGGCTTGTTCGGCATCAGCGACTCGTTGACCGTGTGTGTGTTCGACATCATCAGCAGCGTGTAGCCGTCCGGCGAGCTCTGGTGGACGATCTCGGTGCCGACGACCGAGCCGCCGCCGGGGCGGTCCTCGACGACGAAGGGCTGACCCAGCGCCTTCTCGAGGCGCTGGCCCAGATAGCGCGCATAGACGTCGGCCGGTCCGCCGGCGGCGAAGGGAACGACGATCCTCACCGGGTGCGCCGGCCAGGTCTGCGCCGTTGCCGGCAAGGCGAGCGCCACGACCGCGACACCAAGTAGAATTTTGAGAATGCGCATGATGGACTCCGTCTCCGTGGCAGGCTTGCCAGGCGGCGATGCTAGGCTGCCAGGCACGCGATCGTCAACGACAATGACGACGGCGCGGCCGCCGGCGACGACCGCGGCCGCGCCGCAGGCACATGCACGGCCGGCGAGCCGCCTGCGCATTCGGCCCGGGCTTGCCGCAGAATCCCGGCATCCATCGGGCCGGACACCGACAACGTTACGACAGGGAAAGCAATCATGACGCCAGAACCAGGCACGCACGGATCCGAAGCGGCGATGGACGCCGCCTCGCTCTATCGCGAGGAGATGTATACCGACCGCAAGATCGGCACGTTGCGCGTGCTGTTTCCCGTGAAGAGCGACGGCAGTCCCGACACCGCGCGCCCCGCGCTGTACCAGGGAGAGGCGCAGCTGATGACCAACATGGGCCCGCTGCCGATCAGCTTCGACATCGAGGCGCGCACGCTCGCCGAGGCGGTGGCCGGCTATGCCGAGGCGACGAAGGCGGGCATCGAGCGCGCGATGCGCGAGCTGCAGGAAATGCGTCGCCAGGCGTCGTCGTCGATCGTACTGCCCCCCGCCGGGGCATCGCTGCCACCCGGCGGACCGCTGGGCGGCGGAGGCAAGATCCAGATGCCCTAGTTGCGCTGCGGTGGCGACGACAGACGCCACGCCGGATCGCGGGCGAAGCGCGCGGCCAGGAAATCGACGAACGCGCGCACCTTGGCCGACAGGTGCCGCCGGCTCGGGTAGGCGACGTGGATGGCCATCGACGGCGCCGAATACCCCGGCAACAGGCGCACCAGGCGCCCCGCCCGCACGTCGGCGGCGACGATGAAGTCCGGCTCGAGTATGATCCCGACGCCCGCGACCGCGAGCGCGGCGAGCATCCCGCCGTTGTTCGCCTGCACCGGACCCGAAACCCGCACTTCCTGCGCGATTCCGGCCGCGCCGGTGAAGCGCCACTGGCTTCCGATCGACGAATACGCGTAGGTCAGGCAGCGGTGCGACGCGAGGTCGGCAGGCGCGTCGAGCGCGGGATTGCGCTCGACGTACGAAGGCGACGCGCAGCACACGAGCTGCGACTGGCCGATCTTGCGCCCGATCAGCAACTGGCTGCCGATCTCCCCGATCCGCACCGCGAGATCGAACCCTTCGTCGACCAGGTCGACCGCCCGGTCGGAGAGCTCGACGTCGAAGCGCAGCTGCGGATGCTGCTCGCGGAAATCGGCGATCGCCGACGCGAGATAGCCGCTGCCGAAGCTGGTCGGGGCCGTGAGCCGCAGCGTTCCCCTCGGCGCCACGGACGCGGAGCTGACGGCGTCGTCGGCTTCCTCGAGGTCGGCAAGAAGCTGGACGCAGCGCTCGTAGTACGCCCGCCCGCTTTCGGTCAGCGACAGCCTGCGGGTCGTGCGATTGAGCAGCCGCGCAGCCAGATGTCCCTCGAGATCGGCGACCTGGCGCGAGATTGCCGATACCGACATGCCCATGCGCTCGGCGGCCCGGACGAAGCTCCCGGACTCCACGACCCTGGCGAAGGCGGTGATGGCCTGGAATCGGTCCATCTGTGGATTCGGTTATTATCCTGAATACTGCAATGATCTATTCCACGAATACCAGTTTATCCCCGTTTGATCAAGGATCATCATTCGCCTGTCGCGTCTTCAGGACGCAGCCATTGGGGAATCCACCATGTCGTCCAACCGTCGTATCGATGCCGCGGCAATCCTGCTGCGCACAGCCCTGGGAATCATGTTCATCGCGCATGCGATGCAGAAATACTTCATCTTCACGCTCCCGGGAACCGCGAAATTCTTCGAATCCCTGGGTCTTCCCGGGCCGCTCGCGTACGCGATCTTCGCCATCGAACTGGTCGGCGGCCTCATGCTCGTCGCGGGCATCAGGACCCGCTGGGTCGCGGCCGTGCTGGCCGTCGAACTGCTCGGCGCAACCTGGCCGCATCTTGCGAACGGCTGGATGTTCACGGCCACGGGCGGCGGCTGGGAATACCCGGCATTCCTCGCCGTGACGGCGATCGCGTCGGCCCTGCTCGGCAACGGCGCGCGCGACGACGTCGCCGCGCGGTCGTAGCGCATCCCGCCATGAAACCGCTACCGACGTTGTTCCTGTCCCACGGATCGCCGATGCACGCGATCTCGCCCGGCGAGGTCGGCGATGCGTGGAGGTCGCTGGGCCAGCGGCTGCCGCGCCCGGATGTGGTCCTGATCGCATCGGCGCATTGGGAGACCGCGCTGCCGATGCTGACCGGTAGCGCGCGGCCCGAGACGATCCACGACTTCGGCGGCTTTCCGCCTGCCCTCTACGACATCCTCTATCCGGCAGCCGGCAAGCCGGATCTCGCCGCGAAGGCGGTCGGCCTGCTCAAGGATGCCGGAATCACCGCGGGCGTCGACGGCTGCCGGGGCCTCGATCACGGCGCCTGGGTGCCGCTGCGCTGGATGTACCCGGACGCCCACATCCCCGTCGTCCAGATCTCCGTGTCGCCTGCGCGCGGAACCGCGCATCACGTGGCGCTGGGGCGCGCGCTGGCGCCACTGCGCGAGGCCGGAGTGCTGATCATCGGATCCGGCCACGCGACGCACAACCTGCGCGACTGGATGCTGGGTCACGGGCCCGGCGGGCGCAGCCCGGTCGAACCCCTGCCCTATGCTGCGGCATTCGCGCACTGGCTCGAGGCGCGCCTCGCCGCCCACGACGAAGCCGCCCTGATCGACTACCGCGACCAGGCTCCTGATGCCCAGCGCGCGCACCCGACCGAGGAACATTACCTGCCGCTGCTGGTCGCCTACGGGGCCGCGGGGCCGGCACCCGACGTCGAGCGCGTCGTCGACGGCTACGAGAACGGCGCGCTGTCGCGCGACTCGTTCCTCTTCGGTGCGGCAGCCTGAGGCGCGCCCCACGGCGAAGGCGAAGCTGCCCGCACGGCCCCCACCGGCCGGAAGGCGACCGCTGCGCCCGGCGCGCGCTGTCGGGCAGCGTCCGACGCTCGATTGGGGTTATCGCCTATCCGCGCCGAGGCCGGGCTCCGCTAGAGTTTGAATTGCGCCCGCAACGCCCTCATCTGTCTTTCGTTGGGATCTCGGATCGCACGCTTGTGGCATGACGCGGTCCAAGGGCTGCATGCATCTGGCCCCGGCTCTCGGGAGCGCGCCTGCGATCGGGACGCGTCGGAGCCGGTGGCGAACTCATAACCTGCTGGAGAGATCGATGAACCTCACGACACTACGCCTCGGGGGAATTGCGCTGATCGCCGCTGGCGTCCTTGCCGGCGGCTGCGCGTACTACGAGCCCTATCCCGTCTACGAGCAGCGCCCCGTCGTCACGCAGCGCACCGAATACGGCGTCGTCGAGGCGATCCAGATGTATCAGGGCGCCTCGAGCGCCCCGATCGGCCTCGGCGCCATCATCGGCGGCATCGCCGGCGGCGTCATCGGTCACCAGATCGGCGGCGGAACCGGCCAGACGGTGGCGACAATTGCCGGCGCCTTGGGCGGCGCGGCGGTCGGCCATCAGGTGGAAAAGCAGAACACCACCGATCGCTATCGCGTGATCGTAAGGCTCGATTCGGGCGGAAGCGTCGCGGTGAGCGAAGTCGGCGAGGGTGAGCTGCGCGTCGGCGACCGCGTGAAGATCGTCAACAACCGCGTCTACCGGACGCGCTGACCGGAATGGCGGAAGCCGCGGTGACGGTCGTGCACCAGGGCGCGCAGCATCGTTTCGAGGCCGTCGTCGACGGCAGGCTATCCCGGTGCGACTACCAGCTGGACGGGAAGGTGATGCGCCTGGTCCATACCGAGGTGCCTGCGGCGCTGGAAGGCCGCGGGATCGCGAGCAGGCTGGTCGCAGCCGCGCTCGCCTACGCTCGCGAGCAGGGCCACACGGTGGTTCCGGTGTGCTCGTACGTGCGCAGCTACATGCGGCGCCACCCCGAGACGGCTTCGCTGCTGGCCGAAGGCGTGGTCCTGTAGCGACCTTGCAGCAACGGGTCGCGCCGTCGCCTGCGCTCGGTGCAGGCGACGACGTGATCCGATCAGTGCAGGCGCTGACGCGACTTGCGCATCGCCGACTCCCCCAGTTCGCGCCTCGACCCGCCGCTGCGCGATTCCTGGCCGCGGCGCCGCTCCTGCCAGAAGCGATAGATCAGGACCGAAGCGACCGGCAGCTCGTCGACGAGACTCGCGCGCTTCTCCTTGTCGTCGATCCATTCGGCGAACTCCGGATCCTGGTCGCCGAACGCCAGCGCCTCGATCGGGAACGCCCAATCGTGGGCGTCGGGTGAATCGTAGAGCGGCTGCCATTCGTCCTCGCGCAGCTTGACCCCCGCCATGTAGCCCTCGCACCACGCCGACGCTTCCGGCGGCGCCTTTTCGTTGCGCGCACTCTCCTCGGGCAGGTAGAGCAGCGGCCGGAAGCGTGTCGGCGATTCGGCCAGCGTGCGCTGGATCCCGACCAGATGCCGCAGCATCAGGCCCATGATCCGCTGCGCCTGCTCGTTGTTCGAGAACGCCGGGTTGGTCATCCGTCCGCCGTCGCTCCAGACCTGCGGCAGCCATTCGGACGGCTGGATCGACTCGGGGCCGCTGACGATCGCCGTCAGGAAGCCATCGAGCATCTCCAGGTCCATGCAATCCTGCGGCACCGCATCCGATGCGAGAAAGACTTCGAGCTCGTCGAGCTCGGCGTCGGAGAGCGGCTCGTCGAGTGCCCGCATTTCAGTGCGCATTTCAGACATGTGTCGCCAGCCTTCCTGATGAAACTTCCAATTTGACCGGCATCAGCGCAACGCGTGCGCGACGTTGAGGGCGAGCGTGAACACGACCAGCGCGCCCGCCTGATGCATGGCGGCGAGCGGGACGGGAACGACATTGACCAGCGTCGCGATCCCCAGGGAAATCTGCAGCACGAGCCCGGCGAGCAGCAGGTCCGCGCCCCGCCGCGCGCGCGCCGGGGTCCGCGACCTGCGCAAGCGCCACCACGTGAACGGGATCGAGAACGCGAGCAGCCAGGCGATCATCCGGTGGTCGAACTGCACCGTTGCCATGTTCCAGAAGAAATTCTTCCACCACGGCGTGAGCATCATGATCTCGGGCGGGATCCACCGACCCTGCATCAGCGGGAATGTGTTGTAGGCGAATCCGGCGCGTATTCCGGCGACGAAACCGCCCGAGAGCACCATGACGAACACCAGCGCGGCGATGCCGAAGGCCAGGCGCCGCGCCGATCGCAAGCCGGGCAGCGCGTGGTTCGCACGGTCGGGAAACAGCAGCGACAGGCCCGTCCAGAGCATCGCGGCATAGATCAGGAACGCCGCCCCGAGGTGGGCCGTCAGCCTGAACTGCGATACGCGGGGATCGTCGACCAGGCCGCTGGCGACCATGAACCAGCCCAGCGCCCCCTGCAGGCCCCCGAGGACGAAGATGCCGGCGAGCGGTTTCGCATAGCCCGGTGGAATCCGCCGGCGCAGCAGGAACCACAGGTAGGGCAGCAGGAACGCGACGCCGATGCCGCGGCCCAGCAGGCGATGGAAATATTCCCACCAGAAGATGCCCTTGAACTCGGAGAGCGTCATGCCGCGATTGACGTCGCGGTACTCGGGCGTGGCCTGGTACCTGGTGAAAGCGTCGTTCCAGGCCGAATCCGACAGCGGCGGCAGCGTGCCGACGATCGGCTGCCATTCGGTGATCGACAGCCCCGAATGCGTCAGCCGCGTCACACCGCCGATGACGACCATCGCGAACACCAGCGCACAGCAGACGAACAGCCACGTCGCCACGGCGCGTCGCGCTTCGAAAGAAGAGGCTGCGGCGCGCGTGCCGTGCGCCGGAACCGAAGGGGCCAAGGCTTCCATGGCCGAATTTTACTATGGCGCCGCGATGCTCATGCCCGGCACGCCAATGCCCGGCCCGCCGACGATCGTGACGACGCGCCGGCCGGCAGCGCGCGCACGCCCGGCGAACGGGACGGCATGATCCGGGTGCCTTAGGCGAGAATCGCCGGTCAGCGCGCCGGTTGCGGCGCAGGCATCCCCATCCCGGGCATGTGCGCCGGCGCTGCTCCACCGTCGAGCGGGGCGACCGTCGCCTCGACGTCGATCGTGCCCGCCTTCTGGAACGTCAGTGCGAGCGGGACTTGCTCGCCCGCCACCAGCGGCTTCCGCAGGCCCACGAACATCACGTGGTAGCCGCCCGGGGTCAGCGCCATCTTCGCCCCGGCCGGAATGCCGATCGCGGTGACGGCGCGCATGCGCATCACCTCTCCCTCCATGCGCATCGTATGCAGCTCGGTGCTGTCGGCGACGGGCGATGCGGCGCGTACCAGCTGGTCGTTGTCCCGGCCGTGGTTCTCGATCGTCAGGTAGGCGCCGCCCGTGCGCGCCCCCGGCGGCGTCGCCCGCGCGTAGGGGTCGACGATCTTGAGGCTCTTCAACGTGTAGTCGCGCGCGACGGCCGGCGCCGCGGCGAGGAGCGCCGCGGCCACTGCGAAGGTGAAAAGAGGCGTGCCCAGGTTTTGCATTGGATGTCTCCCATGGTCGTGCAGCATCGTGCGTCCCGATGCAGGTGCAGCGGGCGGAGCGGATTGCGGATCGTTCCCGTCGGCAACCGCGGATGGCGCAATGGGGTGTGGCCGGACGGGGATGCCTCCGTGCAGCGCCGGGAATTCCCGCAAACAGGCTAGACGCCTGCCGGGGGTCCGCGAGCGACCGCGAGCGAGTGCGGCGCGAGCGCGACGGCCGGCGCGAGGGGCACCGTCGTCGCGCGCAGCGGGAACCTCCGGGCCGCGGGCAGCGCTGCCGCAACCGGCGGCGTCGCGCAGGCAACGCCGCCGGCACACATCGGGCAATGCGCGAAATCGTGGGCACGCCGATGCGATGCGGGCGGGTCGCCGCCGCCCGGGGCCGGCCGCAGCCGCGCCGAGCACAGGTCCCCGGATCCGGGCCGGGCCGCGGCGACGGCAAAGGCCGTGACCGGCAGCAGCAGCGGCAGGACCAACGCCACGAAGGCTGCGGCGCGACGAATCGGGTTGCGCATGCCGCAATTCTACCTTCCGCATCCGCCGCAAAGCCGCGGGCGCTGCCGCAAACCGTCGTGCCGGCGGCCGCGCATCCCCCAATCGCTCCGCACGCCCTACATCCCGCCCATCCCGGCCATGCCGTGCATCGCGACCTGACGGGATTTGAAGAACAGGAAGAAGTTCGAGCCCACTTCCACCGCGCGGCCCGCCTGCTCGGCCGCATCCATGGCCGACGCGGAGGTGATGCCGCTCGAGCCGTCGGCTGCCGGCCAGTCGCGCGGGTCGAAGATCAGGACCGGCCGTACCTGCCACCAGATCGCGCCGGTGTTGACGTCCTGGGTCTCGACGACGTGGCTGTGGTTGGGCGTGGGCAGGAACACGTTGCCCGCCGGCGGGCTGCCGATCTTCCCCAGGGCGGCCAGCAGCGTCGACAGGTCGACCGACGATGCGTGCATCGTGCAGCTGCCGGCGGCGGAGCCGGAATCGGGACACTGGGTCGCCACGGCGGGATGGGTTTTCCAGGCCTCGGGCAGGCTGCCGAAGAGCTGGATCAGCGCGTTGCCGAGGTCGGTACCGCACAGCTCGCCCGGACGGCCCCCGTCGGGACAGGGCATCGCG
>JAJXTF010000126.1 GCA_021784125.1 Pseudomonadota bacterium
CGTGATTGCAGCAGTCGGCGCAGTGGTATCCGGCGCGGGAGCAAGCGGCGCACTCGCCGCCTGCTGCAGCGCAGCGGTGGCATTCACGTCGCCATAGCCGTAATAGATGTCGTATCCCGGCGCACCGAGGTCGGTGGCCGTCGACTTGAGGGTTGCGTCGACCTGCGACGGCGTGAAATCCGGGCGCTCGGAAAGGATCAACGCCGCGGTCGCAGCGACGATCGGCGTCGCGAACGAGGTGCCCCAGCAATTCCAGTAACCGCCGCCCATCGCCGTCGTGATGATGTTGTTGCCCGGCGCAGAAATGTCGACGAACGATCCGTAGCTGGAGAAGCTCGCCAGCGTATCGCCTTGCTGGAGGGCGGACACGACCATCATGAGGTCGGTCGGCGCCGTGTTGTCGATGGCACCGGTGTTGCCCGCGGCGACGAACAGCACGCCGCCTTTCGAGCGCAGGTAGCTCGCCGCGCTCTGGATCGTCGAGCTGCCCGAAGCTCCCTGGTAGCTGAGGCTCTCGACCCGAGCGCCATGGTCCGCCGCCCAGGTGATGCCCTGGGCCACGGTGCTCCAGTACGCCCAGCCGGAAGGATCGGCGATGACGACCGGCATGATCTTCGCGCCGCCGGCCACCGACGCGACGCCGAGAGTGTTGTTGGTGGCAGCCGCCGCCGTACCGGCAACCCCGGTGCCGTGACCGTTGCTGTCCGAGGTGTTGCTGCTGTTGGCGTAGAAGTTCCAGCCGGGCACCATCTGTGTCGCCAGGTCCGGATGCGTGCCGTCGACGCCGGTGTCGAGGATCGCGATGGTTACACCCGAGCCGGTCGCGTAATTCCACGCGGTCGGAGCGCCGATGTCGGGCAGATGCCACTCGCTGGGGTAGTACGGGTCGTTCGCCGTCCCGGCAGCGGGAATCAGGCGATCGACCTCGGCGAATTTCACCGCAGGGTCCGCCTTCAGGCGCTTGACCGCGGCCTCTTCGTTGCCCGGGGTCACTTTCACCACGTGGACGGGTGTCCCGCCGATCTTGCCGATCGAATGTCCGCCACCCCGCGACAGCGCGCCCGCGAACGTGGTGTCGTCGATGGCGGACCTCGGCGCGACGAGGATGCGTCCGCTCGCGAACGCCGCTCCGTGGGCGAGCCCGGCCGGGCTCGCGCCATGGGCCGGAATGCTTGCCACTGACGCGACGACCGCGGCGAGCGCGAGAACCAGGAAGTTGCGGAGCTTGGAAGCGATATCGGTTGTGGGCGAAGCCTTGCGCGGAACGCGCTGCCCGCACGACACCCGGATTGGCTGTTGCATGGAGTTGCCCCCAGACCTGTGAATACGACCTGCCCACAGACCCGCGAAGCGAAATGAAATGCGCCGCAGTGACCCGCGTGACGCCGCGGTACCATCCGGCGTCCGTCGCATTCCACGAACGTTCGCGCCGCAGCGCCGCAGCGTAGCTGCGACATCGCGCGCGAATCAGTCCGGCAATCCCGCTATCGTGGGGCCCGTCGGGCCCGTTAGACCGGAAACTTTGCGCCTCCGGCTTTCGCCGGGTTTGCCCTTGTACAGACCGATCTTGCGATATGACGCTGGCATTATAGCCTGCAAGCGGTCGCGTTGTGCAATTGAAATCTTCAGACGACGACGATTGCGTTCGCCGCGCTTGTTGCAATCGCGCGACGCAGAACGCCTACGATGCAGCGCGATTCACGCATGATCAGCTTGTAGGCAACATCAGGGCGACCCGCCGCGGCGGCTACCGCGACCACAATCGATGTCCACGATGACCTACACCCTCGCCGATTTCGACTACGTCCTCCCGCCCGAGTTGATCGCGCAGATGCCGGCGCGCGAACGCAGCGCGAGCCGGCTGCTGCACGTCGACGGACCGACGCTCGACGACCTGCGCTTCACCGAACTGCCGTCGCTACTTCGCTCTGACGACCTGCTGGTGTTCAACGACACGCGCGTCATCAACGCGCGCATCCGCGGGCGCAAGCCCAGCGGCGGGGAAGTGGAGATGCTGGTCGAGCGCGTCGGCGGGACGGACACGGCGATCGTGCAGATGCGGGCCAGCCATCCGCCCCGCGTCGGCGGCGTCGTCCTCCTGCCCGCAGATGCGCGGGCGACCGTCGAGGCGCGCGATGGCCGTTTCTTCAGCCTCAGGTTCGAAGGCGTCGGCGACCTGCACCCCTGGCTCGAGCGCCATGGCGAGGTGCCGCTGCCTCCCTACATCACCCACGCGCCGGTTGCCGAAGACGCCGAGCGCTACCAGACCGTGTACGCGCGCGTGCGCGGCGCGGTCGCGGCACCGACCGCGGGCCTGCATTTCGATCCGCCCCTGCTCGAAGCGCTGGCGAGACACGGCGTCGAGCGGGCCTTCGTGACGCTGCACGTCGGCGCGGGCACCTTCCAGCCGGTGCAGACCGAGCGCGTGGCCGAGCACCGGATGCATTCGGAGACCTACGAAATTCCGCCCGCGACCGTCGATGCCGTCGAGCGCGCCCGCGCGCGCGGCGGGCGCATCGTCGCCGTCGGCACGACCAGCCTGCGGGCGCTGGAGGCCGCGGCGGACGCCTCGGGGCGGCTGCAGCCGGGTCACGGCGAAACGGCGCTTTTCATCACCCCCGGCTACCGGTTCCACGTCGTCGACCGCCTGATCACCAATTTCCATCTTCCCAAGTCGACACTGCTGATGCTGGTCAGCGCCTTCGCGGGCTACGACACGATCCGCCGCGCCTATGCGCACGCGATCGCGCTACGCTATCGCTTCATGAGCTATGGCGACGCGATGCTGCTGGAACGCGAGGACCAAGGCCGCGGGCGGAGCGTCCCGGGACCGGCGCCAGCCGCGTCCGGCGCGCCCACTTAACCCATTGTGGTGCCCCCACGGCCGCGCTGGCGGCGCCCGGCATGCGAAAACGTCGTCGTTTGACGACAAGAACGCCATGCGGCCGCCTATGCGCAACAAATCGTCGCGCCGGCAGCCATTTCCGCCGCGGTTTCAATTGGCAAAATGGCCGCCATCCGCTACTCTCCAGATCATCTGAAATCCTTTGCCGGCGGCGCGGTTCCTGCGTCGCTGCACCGACCGACCTTGCCAATGTCATCGACGCTGCGGATCGCCGCGGCCGTCCTGTTGGGCCTCGCCGTCGCCGCGCCCGCGCAGGCGGCGCGCGTTGCCGTCGTCTCGGACGCCTTCTCCAGCGAGACGGCGGCGAATTTCAACGCGAAGATTCCGAACTACACGTTCACGCCGATTGACGTCTCGTCGTCCGTACCGTCACTGGACACACTTCTCGCGAACTACGATGTGATACTGCTGTTCGAGGATGGCGTCTTCGCGAACGCGCCCGCGGTCGGAAACCGGGTTGCGGCGTTCGCCAAGGCTGGCCGACCCGTCGTCTTGGGCACCTTCTACGACCAGGATCGAAGCGACGCAACGAGCGGTGCCACCGTCCCCCCCGCCATCCCCCACGGCTGGGGTGACCTCGAGACGATCGACCCGAACACCACGGACGGAGTTGGTACCGCCTATTCGGTGCGCACCCTCAACGCCGCGAGCATTCTGCGGCACCCCCTCACGCGCGGCGTGACGGCCCTCTCAGCGCTGCGCGGGTCCCCGGGGCCCTACGCGGGGGGGAACCAGGCCAAGCCGGGGACGATAGTCGTTGCCGCGTGGTCGCAGCCGAACGCCCGCGGGCTCGTCGATCCGGCAGTCGCGTACCGCCTGACGGAGTCAGCCTGCGTCATCCACATCGGCATCGCGCCCGATTACCCAGTGGTGCCGACGTACAACACCTATGGCACGGACTTCGCCGGCGACTACTATCGCGTCTGGAAGAATGCGTTCGATTTCGCCGCAACCGGGTGCGACGTAAACCCGGTGCCCACCCTCTCGGCGTGGGCGTACGGCGTCATGGCGCTGCTGCTGTTCGCGGTGGCCTTCGCATACTTGCCCAAACGAACCGCAAGGCAGGTATCACGCTAGCTGCGCCGACACCTTTTTCCGCGCCCATTCGCGCGATCTCGGCCACCCGACACCCGCAAGTGCATTTCGCTCTCGCCGCCACCTCCGGCCGCGCGCGCCGCGGCCGCCTGACGGTCGCGCACGGCAGCATCGAGACGCCGATCTTCATGCCGGTCGGGACCTACGGCACGGTCAAGGCGATGTCGCCGGCCGAGCTCGAGGGTCTGGGCGCCCAGATCATTCTCGGCAACACCTTCCACCTCTGGCTGCGGCCGGGTCCGGACGTCATCGCCGCCCACGGCGGTCTGCACAGGTTCATGGGATGGCAGAAGCCGATCCTCACCGATTCGGGAGGCTTCCAGGTGTGGAGCCTCGGCGCGCTGCGCAAGGTTCGCGAGGAAGGCGTCGCCTTCGCATCGCCGGTGAACGGGGACCGCCTGCTGCTGACTCCCGAGAAGTCGATGGAAATCCAGCGCGCGCTCGACTCGGACATCGTGATGGTGTTCGACGAGTGCACGCCCCACCCGGCAACCCACGACGTCGCGGCGCAGTCGATGGAGATGTCGCTGCGCTGGGCGGCGCGCTCCAGGGCCGCACACGCGGGCAACCCGAACGCCCTGTTCGGCATCGTCCAGGGCGGCATGTACGAGGACCTGCGCGATCGATCGCTCGAAGGACTGCAGGCGATCGGCTTCGACGGCTACGCGATCGGCGGGCTGTCGGTGGGCGAGCCCAAGGAGGACATGCTGCGCATCCTTTCGCACACGGCGGCGCGGCTGCCGGCGGACCGCCCCCGCTACCTGATGGGCGTGGGCACGCCCGAGGACCTGGTCGCGGGCGTCTCGGCGGGCATCGACATGTTCGACTGCGTGCTGCCGACGCGCAACGCGCGCAACGGCTGGCTGTTCACCCGCCACGGCGACGTCCGGATCCGCAATGCGCGCCACAAGGCCGACACGCGGCCGCTCGATGCCACCTGCAGCTGCTACACCTGCCGCAACTTCACCCGCAGCTACCTGCACCACCTGCACCGGATCAACGAGATCCTCGGCGCGCGACTGGCGACCATCCACAACCTCCACTACTACCTGACGCTGATGGCGGAGCTGCGGGAGGCGATCGCTGCGGACCGTCTCGAGGTCTATGCCTCGGAATTCGCGGCCGGGCGAGGACGCATGCTAAACTGAAAAGCTGAACCGACTGCCCCTCCCCGGGCGCTGGTCGCGCTCGCAGGGCTCCTACATCGGGGCCTCGCGCGGCCGCAAGCATTCCCGTCATTGCCACCGGAGACCCCGACGTGCTGATCACCCCCGCATATGCGCAGGCGGCAGGCGCCGCAAGCCAGGAAAACACGCTGCTGACCTTCCTTCCGATGGTCGCGATCTTCGTCGTGTTCTATTTCCTGCTGATCCGTCCGCAGCAGAAGAAGCAGAAGGAGGCGCGCGCGATGCTCGAGGCCCTGGAGAAAGGCAACGAAGTCGTGACGGCGGGCGGCATTCTGGGCCGCATCGTCAAGCTCGACGAGCAGTACGCGACGGTCGAGATCGCGCCGAACACGCAGATGGTCGTGCAGCGCTCGGCCATCTCGCAACTCCTGCCCAAGGGCACGATCAAGGGACTCTAGGACGACGGGAGCCCCCTCCCCTTCGCCTTCGCGCCCCACGCCTCCCGTACCCTGCCGCCCATGAACCGGTATCCCCTCTGGAAGTACATCGTCATCGCCGTCGCGCTGGTCACGGGCATGCTCTACACGCTGCCCAACTTCTTTCCCGAGGTGCCGGCGGTGCAGGTGTCGTCGTCCAAATCGGCGGTCAAGATCGACAACGCGCTGCTCGGCACGATCGAGGACACGCTGAAGGCGGACAAGATCCCCTACCGCGGCACCGAGCTCGATCCGATCGGCATCAAGGTGCGCTTCAACGATTTCGACACGCAGCTGCGCGCCAAGGACCTGCTGCAGAAGAAGCTCGGCGACAACTACATCGTCGCGCTCAACCTGCTGTCGTCGTCGCCGCACTGGCTGGCGTCGATCGGCGCGCTGCCGATGTACCTGGGCCTCGACCTGCGCGGCGGCGTGCATTTCCTGCTGCAGGTCGACATGAAGGCGGCCCTCGACAAGGCGGCCGACCGCTACACGACCGACATCCGCTCGCTGATGCGCGAGAACAAGGTCCTCTACTCGGGTGTCGGACGCGAAGGCACCAACATCGTGCTGCGGTTCAAGGACGACACCGAGCGGAACAAGGCGCGCTTCGAGATCGAGAAGGCGTTCCCCGACCTCCAGGTACGCCCGCAAGATGCCGCGGGCGGCGATCTGCGGCTCGTCGCAGGGCTCTCGCCCCAGGCACAGACGCGCATCCAGGAGGGCGCAGTCCAGCAGAACATCACGATCCTTCGCAACCGCGTCAACGAGCTCGGCGTCGCCGAGCCGATCATCCAGCAGGCCGGGACCGACCGCGTCGTCGTGCAGCTGCCCGGCGTGCAGGACACGGCGCGCGCCAAAGACATCCTCGGCCGTACCGCGACCCTCGAGATCCGGATGGTCAACGACGATCCGGGTGCGCTCGAGGCGGCTGTCGGCGGATCGGTGGCCTTCGGCAGCGACCTGCTCTACGACCGCAACGGGCAGCCGGTGCTGGTGCGCAAGCAGGTGGTGCTGACCGGTGACCGCATCAGCGACGCGCAGTCGGGCTTCGACCAGCGGACCGGCGAGCCCGCGGTCCACGTCGACCTCGACGGCACCGGCGCCCGGATATTCAAGGAGGTCACGCGCGACAACGTCGGCAAGCGCATGGCGATCCTGCTGATCGAGAAAGGCAAGTCCGAGGTCATCACCGCGCCGGTGATCCGCGAGGAAATCGGCGGCGGGCGCGTCCAGATCAGCGGCCGCATGTCCTCGCGCGAAGCGAACGACATCGCCCTGCTGATGCGCGCAGGTGCCCTCGCTGCGCCGATGGAGATCATCGAGGAGCGCACGGTCGGGCCGTCGCTGGGCAAGGAGAACATCGCCAAGGGCTTCGACTCTGTCAAGTACGGCTTCGTCGTGCTGGCACTGTTCATCTGCGCCTACTACATGCTGATGGGGGTGATCTCGACGGTCGCCCTGCTGGTCAACCTGATGCTGCTGGTCGCCATCCTGTCCATGCTGCAGGCGACGCTGACGTTGCCGGGCATGGCGGCGATCGCGCTGACGCTGGGCATGGCGATCGACGCCAACGTGCTGATCAACGAGCGCATCCGCGAGGAGCTGCGCTGGGGATCGACGCCGCATGCGGCGATCCAGGCCGGCTATGAGCGGGCCTGGGGCACCATCCTCGATTCGAACGTCACGACGATGATCGCGGGCATCGCGCTGTTCGCCTTCGGCACCGGACCGGTGAAGGGCTTCGCCGTCGTCCACGTCCTCGGCATCCTGACCTCGATGTTCTCCGCGGTGTTCGTCTCGCGCGGCATCGTGGCGCTGATCTACGGTGGCCGCCGCAAGCTCGACCGGATCTCGATCGGCCAGGTCTGGCGTCCTGCGTCCACGACGACGGCGCCCGCCAAGTCCTGATCGAACCCGTCGTCCTCAAGGCATCCGGAACGCGTCCATGGAATTCTTTCGCATCTCCCGCGACATCCCCTTCATGCGGCATGCGCTGGTGTTCAACGTCATTTCGTTGCTCACCTTCGTCGCCGCAGTCGTGTTCCTCGCGGTCAGGGGCCTGAACCTCGGCGTCGATTTCCGCGGCGGCACGGTGATCGAGGTGAATTACGGCCACTCGGTCGATTTCGGCAAGGTCCGACAGGCGCTGGACAAGCTGGGCCTCGGCACCGAGGCCTCGGCGCAGAGCTTCGGCGCCTCCGACACCGCGCTGATCCGCCTGCCCCTGCAGCAAGGCGTGTCGAGCGCGCAGATCTCCGATCGCGTGATGACCGCGCTCAAGGCCGATGACCCGTCGGCGACCCAGCGGCGCGTCGAGTTCGTCGGCCCGCAAGTCGGCAAGGAGCTCTACCAGAACGGCGCGCTCGCGCTGCTGCTGGTATCCATCGGCATCGTCTTCTATCTCGCGCTGCGCTTCGAGTGGCGCTTCGCGGTGGCCGCGATCGTCGCCAACCTGCACGATGTGGTCATCATCCTGGGGTTCTTCGCGCTCTTCCAGTGGGAATTCTCGCTGCCGGTGCTGGCCGCCGTGCTCGCCGTACTCGGCTACTCGGTCAACGAATCGGTCGTCATCGCCGACCGGATCCGCGAAAACTTCCGCAAGATGCGCAAGGCGAGCGTCACCCACGTCATCGACAGCGCCATCACCAGCACGCTGTCGCGGACGGTCATCACCCACGGCTGCACGCTGCTGATGGTGCTGTCGATCTTCTTCTTCGGCGGTGAATCTCTGCATTATTTCTCGCTCGCGCTGGCGATCGGGATCTGCTTCGGCATCTACTCGTCGGCGCTGGTCATGGCGTCGCTGGTCATGTGGCTCGGCGTCTCCCGCGAGGACCTGGTCAAGCCCGACAGGAACCGCGGCATGGCCGGTGACAAGATCCTGCCGTAACATCCCCTCACCCCGAGCCTCTCCCGCGCGCGGGAGAGGGGGGCAACGGACATGAGCGCGGCCGATTTCCTGCCACACTGGCCGCCCGCGGCCAACGGATTCCTCGTGTTCGGGCTGCTGCTGCTCGCGGGGCTGCTCGGCGGCCGACTGGCCGCGACCACGCGCGTCCTCCCCGCGATCACCGGCTACATCGCGACCGGATTCCTGCTCGGGCCCGGCGGGCTCGGCTGGCTCGACGCGAGTGTGCTCGCCCAGTCACGCGTCATCGCGGAGTTCTCGCTCGGACTGA
>JAJXTF010000127.1 GCA_021784125.1 Pseudomonadota bacterium
GTTCGAACACGACCCGGATTTCGGCGAGCTGTTCAAGGTCGCGGTCGACTTCGACGACGAAGTCGAGAGCAGCGATTCGAACCAGGCGCTGTGCGCGCGCCAGATCGCGACCATCGGTCGCCGGCAGGCGCTGCTGCCCCTCACCCGCGCTGCGGTTGCGCGCGTCATCGAGCAGCGCGCACGCGAGGTCGAGGACAACGAGCGCCTGTCGGCCCACATGCAGAGCCTGGTCGACCTTCTGACCGAGGCCGACTTCATCGCCCGGCATCACGATCAACGGGAGATCGGGCGCGATCACGTCGATGCGGCGATCGGCGAGCAGCTGCTGCGGGCCGGTCGCATCTCCGAGCAGATGCGCGACGCGATCCTGCGCGGCACGCTGCTGATCGACACCGAGGGCAGCAAGGAGGGCCAGGTCAACGGACTGGCGACGTTCTCGGTGGGAGGCAAGACCTTTGCGCATCCGACCCGCATCACTGCGAGCACGCGCGTCGGCGACGGGCAGGTCGTCGACGTGCAGCGCGAGGTGCAGCTGGGCGGTCCCATCCACTCCAAGGGGGTGATGATCCTGTCGTCGTTCCTCGCCGCGCGCTTTTCCGGACGCAACCCGCATTCGCTGCGCGCGAGCGTCGTGTTCGAGCAGGTCTATTCCGAAGTCGAAGGCGACAGCGCGTCGGCGGCGGAACTCTGCGCGCTGCTGTCCTCGCTCGCCGGCGTGCCGATTCGCCAGTCGGTCGCCATCACCGGATCGGTCAACCAGTCCGGCGAGTTGCAGCCGGTGGGCGCGGTGAACGAGAAGATCGAGGGCTTCTTCGACGTGTGCAGGGCCCGCGGCGGCGGCGTCCATGCGGCGGTGATTCCGCGCGCCAACGTCAAGAACCTGATGCTGCGCGACGACGTCGTCGAAGCGGCCGTGCGCGGGGAGTTCCAGGTCTACGCCGCCGCCACGATCGACGAGGCCATGCACATCCTCACCGGCGTTCCCGCCGGGGAACGCACGCCGCTGGGCGACTTCCCGCCGGGATCGATCAATCGCGCGGTCGTCGAGCGCCTCGATCAGTATTCGACGATCCGCCAGTCGTTCGGCATGGTCGCGGCCAACGTGCGCGGCCCGGCTGGTGCACGGGGGCCACGCCGGTGAATCCGGGTCCGGCCCTCGGTCGCCGGCCGCATGGAGCGCGGGTATTGATCGCGACCGGCTCCGCCTCCGACGCCGAATTCGCGATCGAGGCCGGCATCGACCTCGCCGCTGCGACGGGTTCCCGGCTCGAGGGCATGTTCGTCGAGGACGCGAACCTGTTTCGCCTGGCGCGGCTTCCGTTCACGATCGAGACCAGCGTGCTGACGGGCGCGAAGCGCGCGTTCGCCGGTGACGGGATCGAGCGTGCGTTGCGCGTCGAGGCCTCGCGTTTCGAGTACCTCATTGCCCACACGGCGGCGCCGGCGCGCGTCGCCTGGTCGTTCCAGGTCCTGCGCGGCCCGCTGCTCGAGGCGGTGTGCGCCCAGCGGGCGGAGCTCGCACTGATCACGACCAATCCATCGCGCCTCGGTCCTGCGGCTGCCAGGCCGCCCACCTTGCGGCCGATCGCTGCGCTGTTCGACACCTCGGTCGCCGGTTGGCGCGGCGTCGAGGCAGCGAGCCGCCTCGCACAGTCGCTCGGGCGGGCATTGCTGCTGCTGATTCCGGCGACCGGGCCGGTCGGTCCCGAGCAGCTCGCGCGGGAAGCCACCGCCTGGCAGCACCGCGAGGGCATTGCCGGCACCGTCGTGCTGATCGACGGCGACACCGGGTCGATGGTCGCTGCGCTGCGCAGCCATCGCGGTGCACTGCTGACGCTGCCTGCGCCGGAGCTCGGTACGCTCGCATTCGATCTTGCGCAGCTGCTGATCGAATTATCGTGTCCGCTGATGATCGCCCGCTGAACCGACCGCAGCCGCAGGATGCGGCGGCCCTGCGCCTGCTGGGAATCGCCTCCGCGATGCTGCGCGAGCTGCGTCCTGCCGGATTGGCGCCCAACCCCGGCCTCGACGACTCGATCGAGCGCGACCTCGGCTTCGACAGCCTGTCCCGCGCCGAACTGCTGCTGCGGACCGAGCGCGGCTTCGCCGTCAGGCTGCCCGAGGACCTCGCAGCCTCGGCACGAACGCTGCGCGAACTGCTCGACGCCGTGCGGCGCGGCGAGCCGCGCTCGGGTGCTCCCCCGCCGGCACCGGTGCCGACCCCGCCCCCTGCGCCCATCGCCGGAACGCCGGAAGTCGCACTGACCATCGTCGAGGCGTTCCGGTGGCACGTCGAGCGCCATCCCGACCGCGAGCACATAACGCTGCTGGCAGGTGACGAGACCCGCGACACGATGTCGTACGGCAGGCTCTGGACGGACGCTGGCGCCGTGGCCGCCGGCCTGGCCGCGCAGGGCATCGGCGTCGGCGACGCGGTCGCGATCATGCTGCCAACCGGCAGCGCATTCTTCCATGTTTTCCTGGGTGCGATCCGCGTCGGCGCGGTGCCGGTGCCGATGTACCCTCCGCTGCGCTGGACGGAAATCGGCGAGCACGTGCGCGGTCGCGCGGCGATACTCTCGAATTCGCTGGCCCGCGTGCTCGTGACCGTCCCCGAGGCGATGTTCGTCGGCCGGATCGCCCGCGCCGAACTGCCGGGCCTGCGGCGCGTGATCAGCGTCGACGCGCTGCGCGGCGCCGGCGGCAGCGGTGTTCCGGCGGATGCCGCAGCCTCGGGGCGCGACACGGCGATGCTGCAATACACGTCGGGCAGCACCGGCGACCCCAAGGGCGTCGTCCTGAGCCACGACAACCTGCTCGCGAACATCCGGGCGATGGGCGCTGCCGCCGCCGTGACCTCGACCGATCGCTTCGTCAGCTGGTTGCCTCTCTATCACGACATGGGCCTCATCGGCGCATGGCTCGGATCGATGTACCACGGCGTCCCGCTCACGCTGATGTCCCCCGCCGATTTCCTCGCGAGGCCGTCGCGCTGGCTGTGGGCGATCCATCGCCATCGCGCGACGATCTCGGCGGGCCCCAATTTTGCCTACGAGATCGCGGCGTCGAAGATCCCGGACGACGAGCTGCAGGGACTCGACCTGCGAGCCTGGCGCCTCGCCTTCAACGGCGCCGAACCGGTGCGGGCCGCCACGCTCGAGCGCTTTGCCGCGCGATTCGAAGCTCAGGGATTTGACCCGCGCGCAATGACGCCGGTCTACGGACTCGCCGAATCCGCGGTGGGACTCGCATTTCCGCCCCTCGCGCGCGGTCCGCGGATCGAGCACATCGACGCGCGGACGCTGGCCCGCCAGGGGATCGCAGCACCGGTGGCGGCTTCGACGTCCGCAACCGAGGCGGCGACCGCGGCGGCGACCGGGGCTGCGACCGAGCCCGGGCGCGCGGTCCTCGACATCGTGTCCTGCGGACGCCCGCTGCCCGGGCACGAGATCCGTGCGGTCGACGACAGCGGTCAGGAACTGCCCGCCCGGACCGAGGGGCGCATCGAATTCCGCGGCCCCTCCGCAACGACGGGTTACCACCGCAACGCGGACGCGACGGCAAGGCTCTTCCGCGGCGCCTGGCTCGATACGGGCGACGTGGGTTACATCGCCGGCGGCGAGCTGTTCCTCACCAGTCGCGCCAAGGACGTGATCAAGCGGGGCGGCCACAACATCCATCCCTACGACCTCGAGGCCGCGGTCGGCGACATTCCGGGCATGCGCAAGGGCTGCGTGGCCGTGTTCGGCATGACCGATCGCAGCACCGGCACCGAGCGTGTCGTCGTCGTCGCGGAAACGAACCAGAGGGACGCCGCCCTGCGCGAATCGCTGCGCAACCGCATCATGGCGCTCGCCGCCGTCCACCTGAACGGCCCGGCCGACGACGTGCAGCTCGTCCGGGCGCGCACCATCCTCAAGACCTCCAGCGGCAAGATACGGCGCGCGGCCTGCCGCGACCTCTACGAGCGGGGGCTGCTCGAAGCGCCAAGGCATGCCGTGTGGCAGCAGATCGCCGTGCTGATCGGGCAGGCGCTGCAGGCGCGCCTGCGCCGCGGCCTGCGCGGACTCGGCCACGCCGCCTACGGTGCCTGCGCGTGGCTGCTGTTCGTCCCGGTCGCCGCCCTCGGCCTGCTCGCGTTGCCGCTGCTGCGCACGCCGCGCCGGCGCCTGCGGCTCGCGGGCGCGCTGGCGCGGGCGCTGGTCATGATGCTGCGCGTGCCGCTCGTGGTCACCGGCCGCGAGCACCTCGCCGGCACGGGACCTACGGTGCTCGTCGCCAATCACGCCAGCTACGTCGACGCGATCGTGCTGGTCGCGACCCTTCCGCCGCAGGTGCACTACGTCGCCAAGCGCGAGTTCGGGCAGCAGCCGGTGATGGGCAACGCGCTGCGCCTGCTCGGGACCCACTTCGTCGAAAGGGTCGATCCGGCACGCGGGGTCGAGGACACGCGCGAGCTGGTCGCGGCTGCCGGTCGGGGCGAGAATCTCGTTTTCTTCCCCGAAGGAACGTTTTCACGCGCCCCGGGCCTGCGCCCGTTCCGGATCGGGGCGTTCTCCGTCGCTGCCGAGGCGGGCATTCCGGTCACGCCGGTCGTGCTGCGCGGCACGCGGTCACTGCTGCGCGAGTACAGCTGGCTCCCCAGCCGGGGCACGATCGAGATCGCCGTGCAGCCCCCGATCGCGCCCGACGGCGCCGATTGGTCGGCGGCGGTCCGGCTGCGCGATCGCGTACGGGAAATCATGCTGCAGGCCTGTGGCGAACCCGACCTCGCCCGCTGAAAGCGATCGACCTTGATGCCGATCAACAGCCGCCGCCAGACGGCGGCTATTCTCGGGCTGAACGGCCGGCGGCCCTGCGGGAGGGCGTTGCAGCGCTGCCCGATCGCGCCACCGTGAAATCCGAACGAGAAGCCCCATGCAGATACCTCTCCAGATCACCGTGCGCGACATGCCCCGCTCCGACGCGTTGGACGCACGAATCCGCGACAAGGTCGCCGGCTTGGAGCGCTTCAATCCGCGCATCACGAGCTGCCGGGTCATCGTCGCCGAGTCGCGCAAGCACCACCAGCAGGGACGGCGCTTCGAGGTCGACATCCAACTGCGGATTCCGGGGCACGCCGAGATCGTGGCCAATCATCATGCCGACGAGGACGTCTACGTCGCGCTGCGCGACGCTTTCGATTCGGCGACCCGCCAGCTCGAGGACACGACGCGTGAACAGCGCGGCGACGTCAAGCTGCACGAGCAGGTGCTGCACGGCACGGTGGCCCGGGTCTACGCCGACCAGGGTTTCGGCTTCATCGCCACCGGCGACGGGCGCGAGTACTACTTCAGTCGGGAGAACGTCGTCCACCCGCCGTTCGAACATCTCGAAGCCGGCGCTACCGTGCAATTCCTCGAAGCCGCCGGATCCGACGGCGGTCAGGCGCATCGCGTGAGCGTCCGCAAACACGCCCTGCCACCCGAATGAGGTGCACCGGCGGCGGGCCCCGTTCGAGGGTCCCCCGCCGGCGCCAGGCCCGCCCCCTCCTTCAGTCCGCGTCGCGCTTGCCGCGATTCAGCAGGACATGGTCGACCTCGGCCTCGGCCTGCAACCAGTCGTCGACATCGTAGCCATCGTTGTATCCACGTTCCGTCGCGCGCCGGAACGCCGCCTCGCTGATCATCCGATGCCGCAGGTCGACATCGACGGTGTCGGTCACGCCCTCGGCAAACGGTTGATCGGGTGTCTGGTCCGCCTCGTCCTCTGCGCCGAGTATCGGCACGCTGTGTGGATGGGTGGGATCCGCGTGGGGTGTCCGCGGTGACTTGCGCCGCCTGATGTTCGTCGTTCCCATGCTGCACCTCCGTGAAACGGATTCATTGTCGCCCCCGGGACTGACCTTGGATTGATCCACGTCAACCCGCAGCCTGCTCCGGAGTTCCCGGATCGCCAATGCGATAATGACGCCATTGCGTCGACATCGAAAGCGAGACATGAATTTGAAGCGATCGTTCGTCCTGGCCGTCGCGGGCATTGCGGGCATCGGGGCTGCTGCGTACGCGTTGCCCGGGTTCGCGCAGGCCTCCCGGCACGCCGTGATGCGCATGGCGCAGCACGATCCCGCACGTGGGGCAGCGCAGGAAACGGCGCAGGCGGGACCGGCCGACATGGCGTCGATGGGAGCCCCGGCGGCCGATGCACGGCAGCTCGTGAAGTTTCCCGAGGCGATGCGCCTGCACACGATTGCGAGCATGCGCGATCATCTGCTGTCCCTGCAGGAGATCGACGAGGCGCTGTCGAAGAACGAATTCGACAAGGCTGCGGGCATCGCCGAGCAGCGCCTCGGCATGAGCTCGCTCGAAGCGCACGACGCCGCGCATCTCGCGCCGTTCATGCCCGAGCCGATGCAGGAAATCGGCACGCAGATGCATCGCGCCGCGAGCCGCTTTGCGATTGCGGCGCAGAACGCGAGCGTCGGCAACGACGTCCGGCCGGCGCTCGCCGCGCTCGGCAGCGTGATGCAGCAATGCGTCGCCTGCCACGCGGCGTATCGGCTGCACTGAGCGGCTTCACGCCGTTTCGCTGCCGCCGCCGGGCGCCCATGCGCCGCGAACCAGCGCGCGCAGGTCGACCCTGGGTCCGGCGGCCCGGGGCGTCGGCGCCTCGGATCGTGCCTGCGGCCAGCTCAGCCGGTCGAAATGCGCGCCTACGGCATTGGTCAGGAAACGGCTCGCCGCGGCGTAGACGTGCCGGTCGCCCATTGCGCTTTGCTGCCGGACGTGGAAACGCTGCGGCATGACGAGCGACAGGTGGTCCATCGCCCGGGTCATCGCCACGTAGAGCAGGCGGCGCTCCTCCTCGATCTCGTCGGTGCTGGCGGTCGCCATGTCCGACGGGATGCATCCATCGACGCAGTTCAGCACCTGGACGACCCGCCACTCCTGGCCTTTCGCGGAGTGAATGGTCGAGAGCGTCAGGTAGTCCTCGTCGAGCAGCGGATCGGCCGCCTCGCCCGAGGTCACCGCAGGCGGGTCGAGCGTGAGCTCGGTCAGGAAGCGCTCGCGCGTCGGATAGGTCGACGCGATGCGACGCAGCTGCGCGAGATCCGGCGCGCGGATCGCGGCATCCTCGTACAGGCGATCGAGCTGGGGCTCGTACCATTCGAGCAGCGCGTCCATCTCCGCAGGCCAGTCGCTGCGCTCGCCCTGCAGGGCCTCGCACAGCCGCAGCAATGCGGGCCATTCCTGCGCCGCGGCGGCGGGAATCGCGAAGCCGCGCATCGCCGTGAGCATGTCGCCGGACGCGGCCAGGGCATCGAGCCACCGGCCGGCGATCACCGGTCCGACGCCGGGGAGCAGCCGCAGCGTGCGGAAGCCCGCCAGCCGGCCGCGCGGATTCTCGATCCAGCGCAGCAGCGACAGCAGGTCCTTGACGTGCGCCGCATCGAGGAAGCGCAATCCGCCGAACTTGACGAACGGAATGTTGCGGCGCGCGAGCTCGAGCTCCAGCAGCGCGCTGTGACTCGAGGTGCGGAACAGGACCGCCTGGCGCTTGAGGGCGATGCCGTTCTCGCGATGCAGCAGCACCTGCTCGGCCACGTACTGCGCCTGCGTCATCTCGTCGCCGACGGTGACCAGTCGCGGGCGCTCGCCCGCCGTCCGGTCCGTCACCAGGTTCTTGGCGTACCGTTCCTTCGCCAGCGCGATCACCGCATTGGAGGCGTCGAGGATCGGCGCCGTCGAGCGATAGTTGCGCTCCAGCGTGATCACAGCGGCGGGCGGATCGTACTGGCCGGGAAAATCGAGGATGTTGCGCACCGTGGCGGCCCGGAAACCGTAGATCGCCTGCGCATCGTCGCCGACGACGGTCACGCCCCTGCCGTCGGGCTTCAGCGCGCGGAGGATCGAACCCTGCAGGCGGTTGGTGTCCTGGTATTCGTCGACCAGCACGTGATCGAAACGCGCCCCGACCTCCCGGGCCAGCGCGGCCACGTTCATCATCGCCGCCCAGTAGAGCAGCAGGTCGTCGAAATCGAGCAGCTGCTGCGCCTGCTTGGCCGCGACATAGGCATCGAACAGCCGCCGCAGCGCCTCCTCCCAGTCGGCGCACCACGGATAGGTCGCGCGCAGCACGTCGGCGAGCGGCGCCTCGGAATTGACGCTGCGCGAATAGATCGCGAGGCAGGTCGCCGCCCCCGGAAAGCGGCTTTGCACCGGATCGGTGGTCAGCTGCTCATGACGGACGAGTCCCATCAGGTCTTCCGAATCGCCGCGGTCGTGGATCGTGAAATTCGGGGCGAGCCCGACCTGCTCGGCGCATTCGCGCAGGATGCGCGCGCCCACGGCGTGGAAGGTCCCCGCCCACTCGAACACCGGCGGGCGCTCACCCCACCTCGCGCCGCGCGGGCCGCCGAACTGCGCCTGCAGCACCTGCGCGACCCGCCGCTCGAGCTCGGCGGCGGCACGGCGACTGAAGGTGAGAAGCAGCAGGCGCTGCGGATCGACGCCTCCTTGCACCAGATGGGCGACGCGGTGGGCCAGCGTGCTGGTCTTGCCCGATCCCGCACCCGCGATGACGAGCAGGGGCGGCGCTGCCGCGGCGCCGCCACCGTGGTGCACGGCGCGCAACTGCGCCTCGTTGAGGATCTGCCGGCTGCGGGGGGTGACGGTCATCGGCGCGGGCTCGCTGGGCTGCTTCGTGGGCCAGGCGCCGGCATCCGCGGTTGTCCGGCCGCAGCGAACGCGGCGGCGCGGACCGAACGTTCGTTCGTGGACTATAGCATCAG
>JAJXTF010000009.1 GCA_021784125.1 Pseudomonadota bacterium
CCGATCTCTGCGGGTCGCCGAGCAGCGCATTGTGGCCGACGCCGGCGAGCGGCATGTCGACCGCCCCAAGGAGCCTGCAGGAGAGCTGCGGCGCGACCATCGAGTCGTGCCACGACCACAGCGACACGAACCGCAGGCCGGGGGCCAGCGGCTCGCGCGCAAGCGCCGCGAGCCAGGCGCTGCCGGGGCGCAGCTGCGACAGCGCGGTGCCGAAGAACAGCCATGCGTGCACGCTGCCGTGGTGCGGCGCCCCGATCGTCAGCACGCGCGCGAGCTTGCGCGAGCCGTATCTGCGCAGGTAGGCGCGCGCGACCAGGCCGCCCATGCTGTGCGAGACGATCATCACCCGCTGCGCGCCGGTGGCGGCGAGGATGGCGTCGATCTTCGCCTCCATCTGGTCGGCGAAGAGCTCGACCGATGCGAGCGGGGGCCCGTAGGACAGGCTGTAGATGCCGGGGACGCCGCGCCGGGCGAGGAACCGGGCGAGCCTGTGCCAGACACCCGCGTTGCAGAGCACCCCGTGCAGCAGCAGAACCGGGACGTCGACCGGCGCAGAAGCCGGATCCGGCACCAGGACGCGATAGAACATCATCCGCGGCGCGGCGCCGGCGAGCGTCCGGAATTCCTGCCATACGAGCCGCAGCGTCTGCCGCGGCCCGAGCCACACGTCGGGCGGCCGCGGCGAGCGGTAGATCCACGCGAGCGCGAAATAGACCGCGGTCATCGCCGCGATCGCGCAGGCATAGAGCAGCATGGCAGCCGCGACCCAGGCAACCGGGCTGCCGCCGGCGCCGACCGAGCCTGCGGCAGCGAGCGCATATGCAAGGCCCGCCGCCAGCACCGACACCCAGAGTGTTGCCGCGGTCCACATGCGCGGGAACGTCTCAGTCCGACGCGGATGCCGCGAAATGGCTGCGCCAGCTGCGCAGCGCGCCCACCGATGCGGCGAGATCGGGAAGCAGCACGACCCCGGGGGTCGTCGTGCGAATGCGCCGCGTCATCTCGCCGCCGGCCCACAGCGTGACGCCCTGCGGAAGCTGCCGACGCAGTGTCGCGAGGCTGTCGGTCGCCTGCCGCAGCGGAAATCCCGCCGAGAACGACAGCGCGACGATGTCGATGCGATGCGCCAGAGCCGCGCGGCGCACGTCGTCCTGCGGCGTCTGCGTCCCGAGCGAGGTGCACTGCGCGCCTTCGCAGGCCAGTACCGCCTCGACCATCAGCAGACCGAGCCCGTGCTGCTCGCCGGGCAGGGTCGTGAGCAGGACGCACGGGCTGCCTGCCTGGCGTGGAAACGCGTGAATGCCCGCGCGCAGCGCCGCCTGCACCTGCTCGGTGTAGAGGTGTTCCTCGAATATCTCGATCTCGCCGCGCATCCACGCCATCCCGATCGCGTGGTTCAACGGTCCGAGCGTGTCGAGCGCGAACTGCTGCAGTCCGTGCCGCATCAGCCATTGCCCGAGCGTCTGCTGCAGCGCAGCCGCATCGTGGGCCTTGAGCATCGCGATCACCTCGCGCTCGAGTGCGGGAACGGCCGCATCCCGGCGCGCCGGGGCGTGCGCGTCGGCGAGCGCATTCAGCTCGTCGATCGACAGCGCGATGATCTTGCCCGGACGCATGCCGACGTCCATCAGCCGCTTGATCGCGCGCAGCCTCGTCATGTCGTCGAGCGTGTACTGGCGTTCACCGGCGTCGTCGCGCACCGGGTTCGGGAAGCCGTAGCGTCGCTCCCACATGCGCAGCACGTCCTTGGACAGGCCGGTCTCGCGCTCGATGGCCCCGATGTTCAGGAGCGGATCGTGGATTGCGCGGCGTTCATGTGCGGATTTTTCGAGGGGATCGTTACGGGCCAGCGCCCGATTCTACGTCGGCGCCTCGGCGTTGTCCTGAACGAACGGCATGCCCGTCCATGCCGGATTCGCGCGTCCGCAATCAGGCACGCATCAGCTCGATCGCCCGCAGCACCAGCGCCGCGCCGTTGACGACGAGCAGCGCGGCGATCAGCCGCAGCACGCCGGCGCGCGACAGCGCGTGGTGGAGCCGATTGCCGAGCCTGAGGCCCAGCGCCATCACCGGGAGCAGGAGCACCGCGAGCGTGATCAGCTGGGCGTGCAGCAGCAGCCCGGTGGCGGCGAACAGGATGAACCTGATCCAGACGCTGAAGGTCACGATCGCGGCCGACGTCGCGCGCAGCGCGGCCTTGTCGGCAATGCGCGCCGACAGGAACACCATGAAGATCGGCCCGCCGGTCCCGAACATCACCGAGAAGACACCTCCGAAGACACCGATCGGCCACGCGAGCCAGCCGGGCGCGCTGCGCAGTCCTCGCGGCCCCGACAGGACCCAGCTTCCGTAGCCGGTCACGAAGATCCCCAGTGCGAGCATCGCCGGGCCGCGCGGCAGATTGAGCAGCATCGTCGCGCCCAGGGCGATCCCCACCAGGATCGGCGGCAGCAGCCGCAGGACTTCGCGCCACAGCACGAGGCGGCGCAGCCGCAGGCTGGTCGCCCCCGCGGCGAAGGCGTCGAGCGAGGTCGCGAGCGGCACCGCGAAGGTCAGCGGAAAGATGTGCGCAAGCGCCGGGACTTCGACGATCGATGACCCGAAGCCGGTCGCGCCGAAGATCGTGTAGGCGAGCAGCACGACCAGCGGAACGGCCGCCAGGGCATACCAGGGGAGGTCGGGAAGCGACGGCAGGAAAGGCATGCGTGACGACGATGCCTTGCGTCGCATCGCGGAGACAAGTACCGGCAGCGGCGGGATGCCCCGGCCGGAAACTCGCTATAATACGCGGCTCTGGCGAGCTAGCTCAGTTGGTTAGAGCAGAGGAATCATAATCCTTTGGTCGGGGGTTCGAGTCCCTCGCTCGCTACCAATCCTCAGGGCCTGCCGCCCACGCGGCGGGCCCTGTTCATTTCGAAGCGCCCGGCCCGATCCCCGAAATCGCCCGTTCGCCGCCGCCTGCGCGCGTTCGCGGCTTCATGCTCGCAGGCGAGCGCAGCGTAGCGTCGATCCGCGATCGAAGAATGTGCGCCTGCGCTCCCCGATGAATGGATCGTGGCCGGCCGCGGGTTCGATTTCCGCGTCGGCGGACGCGAGTACGTCAAAGGCACCTGGCCCGGCGGGCGCACGTCGACCTTCGATGCGCGCTACTTCGACATCCTGCCCGACCGGCGCATCGTCTACGCCTATGACATGTACGTCGACGACGCGAAGATCTCGGTCTCGCCGGCCCCCGTGGAGTTCGCGCCCGAGGGCGGCGGCACGCGCCTCCGGTGCACCGAGCAGGCGGCGTTCCTCAATGGCTACGAGTATGGCGGCAGCCGCGAGCGCGACACGGCAGGCCTCCTCGACAAGCTCGGAAAGGCGCTGCGCGAACCGGGTTCATGATGTCGGTTCGGCGCCCGCCCGATCACCGAGATCACGCAGGACGCAATCAACCCGCCGCCGGCATCGAGGCGGACCACCCCTGACGAAGCTGGGAGGCACCATGCAGATTCAGCCCTACCTGCTCTTCGACGGCCGCTGCGAGGAAGCCATCGAGTTCTACCGCAGTGCGCTCAGCGCCGAGGTGACGATGCTGATGCGCAACAAGGAAAGTCCCGAGCCGCCGCCTCCGGGCGTGCTCCCCGCCGGTTCGGAGAACAAGGTGATGCACGCGAGCTTTCGCATCGGCGATTCGGTCATCATGGCCTCCGACGGGCACTGCAAGGGCATGCCTTCCTTTACCGGCTTCTTGCTGACGATCACAGTCCCCGACACCGCGACCGCCGACCGGCTGTTCAACGCGCTGGCCGACGGAGGGCAGGTGCAGATGCCGCTCGCCAAGACGTTCTTCTCGCCGCGGTTCGGGATGGTCGCCGACCGCTTCGGCGTTTCGTGGATGGTCTACACGGTAGAGTAACGGCGGCGGTCGATTCCCGGCCGCATCCAATTGCCGGAGGCGGATGTGGTGAAGCGCGAGGTTGCACGCGGCAGCGGCGGCCGCGTGATCATCGTCGATTCGATCACCCAGCTCGCACCGGACGACGCCGGCGCGATCGTCGTCTGCGGCTCGCACGGAGGAACCAGCGCGGGGTCATTCGCACTCGAGGTGCCGCTGGCCGCGGTGTTCTTCAACGACGCCGGCGTCGGCAAGGACCGCGCGGGCATCGCCGCACTCGCCATGCTGCAGGCGCGCGGAGTGCCGGCAGGCGCGGTCGCCCACACCAGCGCCAGGATCGGCGATGCGCAGGACGCCTGGGACAACGGCGTCGTGTCGCACGTCAATGCGGCGGCGCGGGCGCTCGGCTTCGCGCCGGGGGCTCGCCTCGGCGCCGTGCTGGCGGAGCGTGTGGCGCGAAGCCGCGACTGCGTCGCACCGCAAGCGCATGGACCCGGCGCAGCCACGCCTGCCACGCCAGCCGTGCCGAAGTCGCCTGCCGCGTCGACAAGCCAGGACCCGTACTACCTTCCCGATCTGGCGTGGATTCATCACGTCGGTTACGGACATCACGTCGAACGCGTGCATTCGGCCATCGCCGACCTGCTGCGGAACGCAGGTGTAGCGACAGGAGCGCGAGTGCTCGACGTCGGTTGCGGCAGCGGGCTGCTGGCAAGGGAACTGGTCGCGGCAGGCTTCGAGGTCCACGGCATCGATGCATCGCCGGCGATGATCGACCTTGCCCGCGAATCCGTGCCTACGGCCACGTTCGAGGTGCTGGCTCTGCCGGTGCGCGCTGGGGTAGGCCTTGAAGCGGACCGGGCGCGTGGCCCGGCGACCGCAGGCGAAGCCGGCCTGCCCGCGGCCGATGCGATTGTCTCGACCGGGCACGTGCTGAACTACCTCGACTCGCGCGAGGAGATCGCCGTCGCCCTTGCCCAGCTTGCGCGGGCACTGTGCCCCGGCGGGGTCATCGCGATCGACCTGATGACGGAAGCGTATTGCCGCACCCGCGACACCGTCCCGGTACATGCGAAAGTGGAGGACGACTGGGCGATCGTCACGCGCTTCTCGCGTCCCGCGCCCGTCCGCTACGATCGCGACATCACCGTCTTCCGGCGCATCGACAATCAATGGCGGCGCAGCGACGAGCACCACCGCAACGTCACCTTCGATGCGGACGAGGCGGTGCGGATCCTGCGCGAGAACGGCGTCGAGGCGGAAGTGCGTGCTTCGTTCGGCAGCGAGAGCCTGCCTGCCGGTCTGGTGGTGGTGACCGGCACGCGGAGGGCCGAGCGCGCCTGACGCCGGACCATCGCGCGCGCGGCGCGGCGTTCCGCTTGAGCGCGAACTGCGAAACCAGGGTGCGGCATTCACGGGACGCTCCTGCCGATCAGTCCGGCGTGGAAGGCGGTCACGAGCTTCAGCGCACTATCCGGATCGCCCGGATTCAGTTGCAGCACGAGCGTCAGTTCGCCCTCGGGGTCGACCTCCGGCCCGAGAATTTCGTCGAGCGTTCCGATCACCTGCTCGAAGCGCGTGCTGTGCTCCTGCAATGCGGCCCTTGCGTCGCGTCCAAGCAACCAGGCGCCCGTCGGCTCGAAATCGAACCGCTCGGTGATCGCCTGCGGGAACTCGTCATGGAGTCGGGCGAGATTTCCTGCTTCCAGGTAGCGGCGCAGCAGGAGGAACAGGTCCGCCGCATCCTTGCCCTGCGTGTATCGGTGCCGGTCTTTCCACGCCAGCACCTTGAGCACAGCCAGCATCGGCACTGTAACGACCTGCGCGATCCGTTTCCCCGGCAAGGCAACCGTCAACGCCGTTGCCGCAGCCTCCGCGTATCCGATCACCGCCATGACCTCGTCGCCAGCAGGCGGCCAGGCAATCGTGCCGTCGTCGCGCTCGACGGCGCCGAAGGGAATCAGGTCGACCCACCCGAATCTCGTATGTCGGAGCCTGTGTGCCGCGTTCCGGTCCGTCTCGAACAGGCCGCTCGCAAGCAGCGTCCCGCGAACGGCCGAGAACGCGTCCCAATCGGCGACGGCGAACGCGAGATCCGCGTCGGTGGTTGCACGCTCGACCTGGAGGCCGTAGCCGTAATGCAGCAGAAGGTCGCGCGCGAGCGCACCGACGAGCAGGGGGTTCGTCCCGGGCGCCGCCGCTCGAATGTCCGCCACGAGCTGCGCCAGCCAATCGAGCTCCCGACGATGCGACAGGTCAAGCATCGGTACGGAACATCTGTTCGAAGACCAGCTTCGCGGTCTCGATGCAGCGACCGTCTCCGGTTGCCATCAGGTCCGCGTACACCAGAGGCTCGGGTGCCAGCGCAGCGTCCTTTCCGGCGAAGGTCCAGAAGCGTCGATAGATTTCGACGTTGCCGGCGGCGTCGGTGCGCAATCGCAGATCGACGAGCAGCCGCGGATCGATCTTCTCCGCATAGAAGGTGGCCGTGCCCGGGCGCAGGTAGCGCGTGATGCGGCCACCCGCCGGCTCGCCACCGAGCACGGCACCGTACCTGCCGGGGTCGATCGTGTCCCACCACGCCAAGTCGTCGGCCCGATAGCGGCCGAGCAGCAGGCGCGGTCGCAGCACGCGCGGATAGAACTCGGCCCACTGCTGCAGCAGTCGCTCGCGCTGCAGCAGTCGCCGCCTGCCTCGGGCTTGGGTGACATAGCCCAGCTCCGGCAGTTCTACCATCACCCAGCCGACGGTCCCGTGCGCCACACCGGCGCGCTGTGCGATCTCCCGATAGGGAAGCTCGACCCACTCGGGATGGCAGATCAGCGCGAACAGGACCTGCAGGCCGGTCGCCTGGAATGCGCGTCCTGCGGGTCGCCCAGCGCCCGCGGCGAACTGCGGCTTCTCGCCCTTGACCCAGACGAGCAGCGGCGGCTGGTCGATGTAGGCATTGCCCGCGGTGTCGACGAACGGAATGCCGCGGGCGCGCAGTTGCTCGGCCATCGGCGGCGTGACGTAATCGGCGACCAGGAGCCCTTGTTCACCGAGGCGTTCGAATTGGTGGATGACCGCACCCAGCGCGTCGGGACGCAATCCGCGCTTCACATCGGCCGCGTAGGTGACCTCGCGGCCGCCGTAACCCAGCCGCACGGTGGCGTCGACGGTGGTCTTGCGCAGCGCGACTGCCCGCCCCTCGACCGTGGTGGCAATGCCGTATCCCTGCAATCGCGCGAGGGCGGTTGCGAGAAGGTCGTCGGCACGGGCAATTTTGTCCACCATTTCGCAATTGTCCACGCTTCGTGGACAATGTCAATATCGTGGGCGATCAAGAGCAACAAGCCGCGAGACTTGGATCGCGCACAACGACTTCGACAACCACAGAAGGCGGACTACCCACGTTACGTGGACACCTAGATATTGGTGGACACGCAGCGTCCAAGCATCCGCACCTCGTCGTCCCCGAACCCGCGGAGGCGACCGATGGGGCTCGTGGAACGCTACGCCTACCGCTTCAGCTCGGCCAGCTTGACCCACTCGCCCCGCGAATTGCGGTAGCGCCAGAACTGCCTGCCGTTCACTGCACGGCCGAGGATGACTCGCCCGACGCTAGTCGGCGAGTCGTAGAGCTTGCCCTTGTAGCTGATGTGTCCATCCCGGCGCAGCGACGCCTTGTACTCGTTGCCCTTCCAGGTCGCGACGAGTCGCACGGGCCGCTCGAAGAGGCCGGCCAGCACCAATGTCCCCGCAGTCGCCCGTGTCTTCGTGCGGCGGCGATGCGTGACGAACCTGCCGCCCAGGAGCGTCGCCGTCTCGTCGCGCTGCGACTCGTCCATCTTCTTCTTGAGCGGGCGGACGAGGTCCTGGGCGCCGCGAAGACGCCCCTTGACCTTGTTGCCCTCGAGGTTGACCACCCGCAAGAGCAATGCCTCGAGCGGCCGGATGTGCTCGTCGTCGGTCGTCAGGTACACGCTGAACCGGTCCCACTTCCCCTTGTGGCGATCCTTCAGGTGCTGGTTGACGCGCGTCATCAGGTTGTTGGCGAGACCGACGTAGTACAGCTTCTCGCCCTTGTAAAGCGCGTAGATGCCGGCGTGCCCCCTGCGTCAAGGACCGACTGCAGTCGCGTTGCTTCGCGGCTAGCGGGTTCGCTGCGGGCGCGCCGCGCCCGCATCCGCTAGAACAGCACCCCCGAGAAGTTCGCGTTCTCCTGGCAGCCGCCCGACACGTTCGCGGACACGCGCCCCTCGAGGCCCTGGGCCGTCGCCTTCAGCTCGTAGACCGTCGCCGTGGACGTGAGGCTCGAGTTTCCGGTGCACACGTACGCGGCGTTGGGCATGTCGAAGAGCTGGCCGTACTGCACGATCGGCCCGGAGAGCGTGCACGCCGTCCCACTCGCATAGTTGAACGTCAGCGTGGCCGAGCTCGTCGTCTGCGATACCGACAGCGTGTAGTTGTCGGTGTAGGGAGCATTGTTCGAACTGTTGCTGCAGTTCGAATAGGCGCCGACCTGCGCACCGACGTAGTTTCCTCCGATCGCGATCTGGGTCAGCGGCTCGCGCTCGATGCTCTTGCTGAAGCTCCCCACGCCGGGCACCGTGTAGGCGAGCGTCGCGTGATAGGCATCGACCGGGCTCGGCTGGAAGCTCGCCGCGCCCACCGCCTGCGCGTCGGGATGATCGGCCGGGTTCCACGGCGCCGCCCAGTACGTGCCCAGGGTGGTGTAGAGGTTCCCCGAGTAACGCGTACCGTCCCAGGTGAGCTCGGCGCTGTACCAGGTGGGCTTGTCGTCGGCGCCGTAGATGAAGAACGTCACGAACATGAAACCGTCGGACTGGACGACGTTCGCTCCCCAGCCCGATTCCTGCGGCACCCACCAGAGGTCGGTGAAATCGGTGGCACGAGCGGCGCCGGGGAGGGCGCAGGTCGCGCAAAGCGCGATGCGCGCGAAGACTTGCTTGACGTGTGAAGACATGGTGGACACTCGCGATTGATGACCCGATCGAGTTTATCGGCTCGCGCCTCACCGTGGGAGCGATGAAACAAATTGAAACGTCCACTGCGCCGCGGCGTGCAAAGAAAACGAGGGGCCCGTGGAAGGCACCCCTCGCGAGATGGCTGATGCTGCGTGCCGCCGAAGTTTGTTCTACGCGATCCCCGGGTTTCGGGCGGGGGCGCGCGGCGGCGGTGTTGTCAGGATCGCGTCACGGGCAAGTCGTGCCGTCGCAGTAGACGACGTTCTGCCAGGTGAACACCTGGGGCGTGCGCGGGTCGATCGTGAGGCGCAGCCATTCGCGCGGCGTGTTGTTCGCGCCCTGCACGGTGATGCGCGTCAGGTTGGGGACGGCCTGCGTCGCGTGGATCATGCCCAGGGCGGTCGTCGGGTCGGCGAGCGGCTGGTCGGCTTCAAACTTGTGGGAGTCGCCGTTGAGCAGCAGCACGGGGCGGCCGAAGGCGACGGCGAGATCGGCCAGCGCCTGCACGAACGGGGTGTAGTTGTCGAGGCCGGCGCCGCCGGGAGCGATCGCCTCCGAGTCCCACATGTCGGCCTGCAGCCCGATGACGACCGCCTTCGCGCCATCGGCTTCGGCCTGCCCGAACGTACGCTGCAGCCAGCGCAGGTTGGCCGCATCACGCTCGGTGTATTCCTGCGCCTGCGCAGCGGGATCGGAGAACGGCGCGCTCCACGGCGAGCGGTCGTCGTTCGAGCCGCCGGGCATGTTGAAGGTCGCGAACACGACCTGCGACTGTTCCCACATCACGTTCTCGACGAACTGTGCGTCGGCCGGATGTGCGGGGTCCCAGGCCTGCGCCTGGCTCAGCACCTGCTTGCCGCGGCCGCCGAGCGTGTAGCCGGGCGTGGCGAAGAACAGGCTGCGCAGGGCCGCGAGCTCGTTGCGCGGGTAGCCGCTCGCGCCTTCCTTCTTCTTGTGGCAATCGCTCCATTCGTTGTCCCCGGGCGTATAGACCAGCGGATCCCTGAACTGCGCGAAGAGATCGAAGATCCCCCGGTTCCACGCCGGCTCCGCAGTGGCCGGCAGAGGGTCGAGGCCAGCGCCGGTGCAGGGCATGCTTCCGGAGTGGATGTCGCCCACGTGCATCACCAGGCGCACCTTGGGATCATCGTTGATCGAAGCGATGAGCAGCGGCGCCGCGCCGAGCAGCTCCTGGCTGTACGGCCAGTCGCCGAACACCGCCATGGTCATCGGATCGGCCGAGGCCGCGTTGATCGGCGTCCCGTTGCCAGCATGCGCGGGGTTCTGGACCAGCGCGCTGCCCAACAACATCGCAGCAAGCAGCGAGTTCGTCGTGTTCTTCATGTTGCGCTCCCTCGTCGAGTGGGCGAGGCGGAGATCGGGCGGCAGCGACCCGCCGGATGTCGACGGTGCCGTGCACGCTTGCGATCCCACCTCACACGACGGGAGACTAGCGAGTGCTTGTGACAGGGGAATTACCGGCACCAGGTGCCGGGCCCCACGAACACCTCGCGAACGGCTCGCAGGGTCACCGATCCAGCAGACTCGACCAAACGAGCCTTCACCAGACCAGCAGCACGCTTTCGCCGTCGACGCGCGTTTCGACCCGCGTATGCAGGCCCGCGACTGCATGCGCGAGCATCGACAGGGGCGTGTCGAAATCCTCGAGCGTGCGGGTCGTCGCGATCAGCCCGTGCGCGGGCTCCAGACGCTCGAGCGTCACCATCGCCACCCACAGCGGCTGCGGCATCGGCGCGTCCTGCGCGATGACGTCGGCGATCCGCCAGAGGCGAACGATGGCGCGCACATGCGCATCGACCGAGTGCACGAAGCTGAGCGCGGCCGGCTCGCCGTGGTGGAACTTGGGGAGCACCGGCAATCTCTCGATCGGCGTCGAGGGCAGCAGCCAGAGAAGTGTCGCTTTCGACGACCACGCAGGCGCCGTCCGCCAATCGCCCGCACCGAGCACGCGCGCAACCGTCGCGGCGTCGGCGACCCACTGCACGCGGAAAGGCTCCTCGTCGCGGCCCGCGAGCTCGGTGCGCGCCGCCGCGATCCCGAGCCAGGCCCCCGCTTTCCACGCGTCGAAACCGATCGACCTCGACGCCTCGGGCTTCGCGTAGCGCGCGAGATCGGCCGCGTGGTTCTTCGCGATGTAGCCTCCGCCCGACAGCGCCACGGTCGCGATCACCAGCAGCGACACGGGAAGGGCTTGCAGCGGCCGCTCGCGCACGTGCGTCGCATAGGCGATCGTCAGCAACGCGATCCACGCGAGCCCGAGCGCCAGGCTCGCCGCGACGTCGGAAAACCAATGGACGCCGAGGTAGATCCGCGAGAACGCGATCGCGAGGATCGCCACCGCCGCAGTCAGCGCGATCGCGCCTTTCTGCCAGGCGTGCTTGCCGCGGCCGATGAGAGACGCCAGGAAACCGTAGACGACCATGGCTACTGCAGCGTGGCCGCTGGGGAAGGACAATGCGTCGATTGCCGCGTAATTGTTGAGCGGCCGCACGCGGCCGACCGCGTGCTTCAGCGCCAGCACGGTGAGCGCGGCGAACACGACGGCGCCGATCCAGTACGCCAGCGTTCGCAGGCGCCGGGTCAGCGCGAGCCACAGCGCGACGATGGCGATGACCGGCACCATCACATACGCGCTGCCGAGCTCGGTGATCGCCACCATCAGGCCGTCGCCCCAGCCAGTGCGCAGCGCCTCCAGCGCGTCGTAGACCGAGCGGTCGAGCCGCACCAGCGGATCGCCGCTGACCACGTCCTCGACGATGCCGAGGAACAGCCACCCCGCAGCGATCAGCACCACAGCCGAGACGAGCAGGACGCCCGATTCGCGCCGCTCGGGGTCGAGCAGCGCCAGCGTCGCGCGGGCGGCGGCACCGCGTCCCGCTCGCGCCCGATCGACCGCGCGGTCGCGCATCCAGGCGAGGATCGGGCCTGCGTAGTGGATCGCCAGGCGCGTCACCTGCGCGACCAGCCACAGGCCCGCGAGCAGGACCGCGACCAGGATCACCAGTCGCGAGCTGACGGCCCCTGCGAGCTGCAGCGATGCGCCGAACAGGATGCCGGGGAGCATGTGCGCCAGCGCCCAGCCGAACGCCGACAGCACGTTCATCGCGTAGAAATGCGCGGGCGCCATGTTCGACATGCCGGCGATCACCGGCACGATCGCGCGTACGGGCCCGAGGAAACGCCCGAGGAAGACGCTCTTGCCGCCGTTGCGCTGGAAGTACGCCTCCCCGCGCGCGAGCAGCCGGGGATGCCGGCGCAGCGGCCACATCGCGCGGATCCGCTCGCGATAGTGATGCCCGAGCCAGTAGCTCACGCCGTCGCCGAGGATCGCGCCGATGACGGCGGCGGCAACTGCGAGCCCGGGATCGAGGGCCTTCAGCCCGACCAGCACGCCGCCGGCGAACACGACCGAGCTTCCCGGCACGATCGTGCCGACGAAGGCGAGCGCCTCGAGGAATGCCGCGGCAAAGATCGCCGCCAGCGCGAGATCGGGATGCGCCGACAGGTATGCGATCAGCGACTGGACCTGCGATTCCAAGGCGAAGCGGCACGCCGCAAGGGCGGGTTCGATGCAATGCCGGGCAATGCCGGCGAGGTCCACATCATCGCACGAGCCGGGCGCGATTCCCGCGCGGCTGAACCGGCCCTCAGAACGCGCGGATCAGCGTGATGCCGGCCTGCCGGTACGAGTAGTCGGGGGCGTCGACGTAGCCCGTCGAACGGTTGTAGCCGGCATGAAACACCAGCCTGAGGTCGGCCGCGAGCGCGCCTTCTGCGCGCAGCTCGGCCATGCGCACCGGATGGGTGTCGCTGCCGTCGATCGTCTCGCGCCCGGCACCGAGCGCGGCGGCGAGCGTCCAGGCGCCCAGGTGCCGCCGCATCGACACCGCCCCCACCCACTGCCGGTAGCGGTCGGGGTTGAAATACGCGCCGCCGACGTCGTCCTTGCTGCTCCGGTATTGCCGCCAGCGGAACTCGGCATTGAGGCCCCAGTCCGGGACCGCCTGCCAGATCAGGCGCGCGCGCAGGTGGCTGCGGTCGTTGCCGTCGGTGAAAGGCTGCCAGCCGGCGAAGCCGATCGCGGTGAAGCGCCCGGCGAAGCTGTGCTCGGCGCTCGCGGCGAACAGCCCGTAGGCAATGCCGCGCTCGATCGCCTTCTGCGTTTCGACCAGGTCGCCCGCGGCGATCATCTCGAAACCCGTGTCGGCCGAAGGCCTGAGACTCCAGGTCGCATCGCCGACGGCGCGCGTGTGTCCGGCGACCCGGACCACGCCTGCCTGGGCGTCGATGCCGGCGAGGCTGTTCGGGTCCTGCTTGCGCCAGCGGCCGACGATGCCGGCGGCATCGCGGCTCCACCCGGACTGCGAATAGCGGATGTCCTGAACGGTCACTCCGACATGGTCGAAGTACGACACATACGGGTACAGAGCGCCCGCGCGAAAGCGTGTCGAGTGGAAGCCGTCGGTGTCGCTCGCGACGTCGACGCTGGCGATGGCAGCGACTGCGCCGGTCACGGGCGCGGATTGCACCTGCGCGCCTCCGGGCGCGGCCGGATCGGCACGGGCCGTCGCGGTCCAGGCCAGCGCGAGCGCCGCCGCGCAGGCGGCGACCACGCACCGGGTCACTTCGTGCCCCAGGACTTGCGCAGCCCGAGGATCTCCGAGAAATAGCCGGCGACGCAGGCGGGCTGCAGGATCAGGCTGTAGACGAAGGCGTAGACCAGGAAGCCGCTGACGTTGCGGCGCACGTGCAGGCCATTGTGCGCGAACATCTGCGCGCCGACGCGATACATCACGTAGTTGATCAGCAGCGCCATCGGCAGAAGGGCCAGGGTCATCGGTCCGGCGATCCAGTACACGCCGAACAGCGCCAGCAGCATTCCCGGGATGAAGAACAGCGTGTAGGCGAGGTCGAGCCAGGGGAACAGCACGTTCCACCAGACGAACAGCGTCGACATCCGCGGCTTGACCAGGATGCCGGGGAAGCTGCGGAAAGCCTCGATCATGCCGCGTGCCCAGCGCTGGCGCTGCCGGACGAACTGCTGCAGCGTGTCGGGGGCGTTGGTGAAGCAGCAGGCGTCCTCGGCATGGCCGACGCGATAGCCGCGCGAAAGCAGTGCCCAGGTCAGCACGATGTCCTCGCCGACGCAGTCGGCCCAGCCGCCCACCTCCCGCAGTGCCGCGCGATCGTAGATCGAGAACGCGCCCTGCGCGACCAGCGTGCCCTGGAACAGCGACTGCACGCGCTTGATCGCGGCGATGCCGTGGAAATAGTCCCATTCCTGCGCCCTGGTCACCCAGTTGCGCCGCGAATTGCGCACCAGCATCGTGCCGGCGACCGCGCGCGTGTTCGGCGGATCGGAGAGATAGCGTCCGACCAGGTTGCGCAGTGCGTCGCGATAGAGGTAGGAATCGCCGTCGAGGGTGACGACGATGTCGTGGCTCGCTTCGGCGAGACCGCGATTGAGCGCCGCCGACTTCCCGACGTTTACGGGCTGTCGCAGCAGGTGCAGCCATTCGTAGTCGTGGGCCTCGACGATCGCCGCCGTGCGATCGCGCGAGCCGTCGTCGATGACGAACACCTCGAACCTGCCGGGATAGTTCTGGTTGGCGATCGAGCGCAGCGTCTCGGCGATCGATCCCTCCTCGTTGTAGGCGGCGATCAGGATCGATACCGGGGGGTATTGCTCGATTTCGTGGCGCGCCGGCCTGCGGTCGAGCAGCAGGCTCATGATCAGGAACGCGTTCATGAACCCCGGGACGAGCGCGATTCCCGCGACGATGATCACCGCGAGGGCGTGCCCGACGAGCCCGGCGAGCTCGCCGATCCACGGCAGCGCGACTGCGACCGACAGCGCGAACCAGCCGATGCTGGCTGCGAGCGCGAGCGCGAACTTGAAGCGGACGCCGACGTACAGCGGCGAATTCGACGTACGGTCGTCGCCCGACGCGACGATCCGGTCGTAGGTCGCGTCGGCGACCGGCAGGATGGCATCGCGGGCAGGCGCGACCTCGGAGTCGGAGGCCGGCAGCGGTTGCGATTCGAACGGCGGCAGGCGCTTGCGCGCCGCCGAATCGCGGGGGTCGTTGGAGTCGTTGCGCATGGTGCCCTAGGCAGTGCAAGGCCCGTGCCGCCGGCCGATGGGAAACAGCTTGCGGACTACAACCTCGCGCCACGATGCGCTTATGCCCTAAGATTCGCCTTTGGCCCCGCTGGCAACCCGTGGATTCCGACCCCTTCGCCGCCGAGCTCGAGTCGCACCGCCGCTACCTGCTGCGGGTAGCCCGGCTGCAGCTGCGCGATCAGGACATGGCCGAGGATGTCGTCCAGGACACGCTGTTTGCGGCACTGACCGGCCGCGACGGATTCTCCGGCCGGTCGAGCGTCAAGACCTGGCTCACCGGCATCCTGAAGCACAAGATCGTCGACGTGATCCGGCAGAAGAAGCGCCAGCCGGTGCTCGAGTCGATGTTCGAGGAGGACACCGGACTCGATGATTTCGACCCGCTGTTCCGGGACGACGGCGGCTGGGCGGCGCCCCCGGCGGACTGGGGCGACCCCGAGAATGCGCTGTCGCAGCGCGAGTTCTTCGACATCATGGAGTTCTGCCTCGAGAAGCTCCCGCCGAACACGGCGCGCGTGTTCATGATGCGCGAAGTCATGGAGCTCGACACCGACGAGATATGTAAGGAATTGACGATCACCGCGAACAATCTGTGGGTAATCCTGTATCGGGCGCGAATGGCACTGCGCGAATGCCTGGACCAGAACTGGTTCGCCGGGCAGGCGCGAGGCTGAGACGACCCACGCTCCGCGAAACCCTTAGGCCACATGCTGCATCGACTGACCCACATGGTGTCCTGCAAGGAAGCCACGCGGCTCCTCTCCCAGAGCGAGGATCGCCGGCTGTCGCTCGGCGAGCGCGTCAAGCTGCGTCTGCACCTGGCCGTCTGCACCGGATGCGCGCGCTTCCAGCGCCAGATCGATTTCATGCGCGGTGCGATGTCGCGCTACCGGAAGTGATTGCACCGCGGACATGGCCTCGCTGACGCTCACCGTGAACGGCAAGGTCACCGAGCTCGCGACGACGTCGGCGACGCTGGCCGACGTCGTCGCGCTGATGGGCCTCGAAGGCAAGCGCATCGCGATCGAGAGGAACGGCGAGATCGTCCCGCGCAGCCGCTACGCGAGCACACCGGTCGCGGGCGGCGACCGTCTGGAAATCGTCGGCGCCGTCGGCGGGGGCTGAGCCCCGGCGGTGCCGGAGTAAAATGGCGTCATGAACGCTCCCGCCCCCGCCTCGACGCTCGTCGACCCGCTGGTGATCGCCGGCCGCGCCTACCGGTCGCGGCTCCTGGTCGGCACCGGCAAGTATCGCGATTTCAACGAGACGCGCGATGCGATCGTCGCCTCGGGCGCCGAGATCGTCACCGTCGCGATCCGCAGGACCAACCTCGGGCAGAACGCCAGCGAGCCGTCGCTGCTGGATGCACTGCCGCCCTCCGAGTTCACCTACCTGCCCAACAGCGCCGGCTGCTACACCGCCGACGAAGCCGTGCGCACGCTGCGCCTGGGACGCGAGCTCCTCGACGGCCACAAGCTGTGCAAGCTCGAGGTGCTGGGCGATCCGGCGTCGCTGTTCCCCAACATGCGCGAAACGCTGGTCGCCGCCGAGAAGCTGGTCGCCGACGGCTTCGACGTCATGGTCTACACCTCCGACGACCCGATCGTCGCGCGCGAGCTCGAGCAGATCGGCTGCGTCGCGATCATGCCGCTCGCGTCGCTGATCGGCTCGGGGATGGGCATCCTCAATCCCTGGAACCTGCGCCTGATCCTCGAGCAGGCGAAGCTGCCGGTCCTGGTCGACGCGGGCGTGGGCACCGCCTCCGACGCGTCGATCGCGATGGAGCTGGGATGCGCCGGGGTGCTGATGAACACCGCCATCGCCAAGGCACGCGAGCCGGTGCGGATGGCGCGCGCGATGCGGCTCGCCGTCGAGGCCGGACGCGAAGCCTTCCTCGCCGGTCGCATGCCCCGCAAGTACTACGAGGCGAGCGCCAGCTCGCCCGCCACGGGCCTGATCGGCTCGTAGCCGCAGGCCGCAGGCGCTCCGCGGTGACGCAGTCCGCGCCGCGACGCGCGATCAGGAGCTTCGTCCTGCGCCAGGGACGGATGTCCCCGGCACAGCAGCGCGCCTGTGACGAGCTGTTGCCCCGCTACGGCGTCGAGGCTGCCGTCCCGCTCGACTTCCCGACGCTCTTCGGACGCCGCGCCCCCGTCGTGCTGGAAATCGGCTTCGGCATGGGCGAGACGACCGCCGCGATCGCCGCCGCGCAGCCCGAGGTCGACTTCCTCGGCGTCGAGATGCACCTGCCGGGGGTCGGCGCGCTGCTGCGCCGCATCGACGAGCAGGGGCTCGCCAACGTCCGCGTGCTGCGCCACGACGCCGTCGACGTCGTCGCCTCGATGATCGCGCCAGGCACGCTGGCGGGCATCCACGTCTACTTCCCCGATCCCTGGCCCAAGAAGCGCCACCACAAGCGCCGCCTGCTGCAGCCCGCGTTCGTGCGCGAGCTCGCGCTGTGCCTGGCGCCCCTCGGCTACCTGCACGTCGCGACCGACTGGGACGATTACGCGCAGGAAATCCTCGCCACCCTCACGGCCGAGCCGCTGCTCGAGAACAGCGCCGCGGACTTCGCCCCGAGGCCTGCGTACCGCCCGCTGACCAAGTTCGAGGCGCGCGGACTGCGTCTCGGCCACGGCGTGCACGACCTGATCTTCCGCAGGCGCGTCAGCGCGTGAACACGATGACGCCGGTGGGGCAGAGCTCGCGCTTGAGGTCTTCGCCGATGCCGCGGTCGAACATGCGCACGCTGTCCTGCACCGCCTGCGGGACCTCGATGGCGGCGAGACCGCTGTCGGCGAGCAGGCTCGTGAACGCGTTCTCGTAGACCTGCGACAGGTCGGGCTGGGCCGGGTAGACGTCGACTCTCGACAGCCCCAGCTCCGCCGCGAGGCGCTCGAGATAGGGCGTGTCGAAGACCCATTTGTCGTCCAGTTCGCGCGTCCAGGGCTTTTCGACCGGAGGCCCCAGCCTCGACTGGATGTCGAGCCGCATCGCCCGCATCAGGCGCGCCAGCGGGCCTTCGCCTGCACCCGATTGCCCGAGGACCGTCAGCACGCGCGCGAACATCGCCACCAGCATCAGCGACCCCGATTCCAGCGGCTCGACGAGAACGATCCTGCCTCCCGGCTTCAGCGCCGCCGCGACGTTCGCGAGCGCGGCGCGCGGGTCGAGCAGGTGATGGAGTATCGCGGCCCCGATGACGAGGTCGAAGGTCTGCGGCCGGAAGAACTTCCGGTGCAGGTCGAAACAGAACGTCGTGATGCGTCCGCGCAACTCGTCGCGGGAATCGACGAACCCGGCGAGCATGCGCAGAAGCTGGGGGGAGATGTCCGAGGCCACGATCTCGGCCTGCGGCAGCAGTCGGCAGGCTGCGAACACGCTCGCACCGCTGCCGGAGCCGATGTCGAGCACGCGGCACGGGCGGGCGCGGTCGATCTGCGCGAGGGTCAGGCAGTAGTCGATCAGGTGGGTGAAATCGAGGCGCTCGAAATAGCGCTGGTGGTAGGTCGCGGCATCGTCGGTGAACTGCCCGGTCACGCCCGCCGGCGACCAGTCCCGGTCGACGATTATCGGGCCGTCGCGCAGCACCTCGACCCCGGGCGCGAGGATGTGCGCGAACGCGGGGTCGGCGGGGCCGGAACGCCGGCCCGGCGCCTGCGCCGCGAGCGCGCGCGCGGACGCTTCGCTGGGCAGCATCCGTCGCAGCCTGCGCTTCGCAGCATCGATCACGCGTGCCACCGACGGATTCCTGCGCATCGCCAGGCGGCCGGCGCTAGGACCTGAAGCGCTTCAGGTAGCCGAGCGCCCTCCACAGCGGCGACGCGTGGATGCGCTCGAGTTCGCGCCCGCGCTCCAGCGCCAGCGCTTCGGCATGCCGGAACGCCGGCGTCAGCTTCGCGATCTCGGCGTCGCGCTCGGCGACCAGCCGCTGCGCGTGCGCGAGCGCGTCCTGCAGCACCCCGCTGCGCGCCGATTCGCGCGCGACGATCAGCGCGCGCTCGTCGACGTGCTCGGCGTACACCTGCCGCGCTTCCTCGCCGCCCTGCGCGTGGCGCGCGCCGTCGACGGCGAGGCGCAGCGGACGCAGTGGGTCGGCAGCGTGGAAGTCCTCGATGATTCGCGAATACTCCGGGTGCCGTTCGAGCAGCGCCGCCGTCGCGGCCCGGGTCAGCGCGTCGCGCTCGCCGGAGAAGCTGACCGCGCCCTCGTGGAACACGAAGACGTCGGCGGCGAGCACGCTGCGCCATCCCGCCGCGGCGGCGCGCAGGCAGAAATCGTTCTCCTCGCCGTAACCGCGCCCGAAGCGCTCGGCGTCGAAGGTGCCCACCGCGGCGAGGCAAGCGCGGCGTATGTACATGCAGAAGCCGACCGCCGTCGGCAGGTCGGCGCGGCGCCCGGCGTTGACGGTCGCGAACAGCCGGTCGAGCGGGGCGAGCCCCAGCGTCCCCGGCGTGCCGCCGGTCCAGCCTTCGAACGGGTACGAGCAGATCGTCGCGTTGTTCGAAAAGGGCGTCACCGTGCCGATGTCGCCTTCGCGGTACGCGCAGGCGCGCATCCTGTCGAGCCAGTCGTTGGCGACCTCGGTGTCGCTGTTGAGCAGCACGACGTCGCGGTCGGCGTGCAGCGCGAGCCCGCGGTTGACCGTGCGCACGAATCCGAGGTTCCGGTCGTTCCGCAGCAGCTCGACCCTTCCCTGCGCCGCAAGATCGTCGAGATATGCGACGATGCCGGGCTCGGGGCTCGCATCGTCGATCGCGACGATCGACAGCGGCGTGCGCTGCGCGTGGGCGAACAGGCTCTCGAGGCAACGCCGGGTTTCGGCAAGACCCCGATACACCGGGACGATCACGTCGACGGTCGTCGTCACGGACTACGCCGCCGTGCCATCCGCCGCGTGATGCCGCCGATGCCTTCTGCGCGCAGGATCGCGTACACGCGAGCGCGCAGGGCTCTGCCCGCCCGTGGCGAGACCGCGAGGCGCAGCAGTTGCCATGCCGCGCCGGCACCCACCGTCAACGGGCGAGCTTTCGACCCCATGCCGCCGCGTCCCTCCTCGTACTGTGCGCGCAGCAGCCGGCCCTCGGCGGCGCACCACCCGGCGAAGCTGCGCTCGCCCAGGGAAGCATCGTAGGGATCGGGGAAGGCGTCGCGCAGGTCGGCGCGGTCGCGATAGAGCCAGCGATGCCAGGGCTCGATCGGCGTTCCGTCCGAATAGCGCCCGAACGCCCACGGCGTCCGGCTGACCGGATCGTTGTCGGCAACCTCCGTCTCGCGCTCGTACCAGGCGATCAACTCCTGGACCGAAGCGCTTGCCGCGGCATTCTTGATCGCCATGATGCGATGCGCACCGCTGTCGAAGCCCGTGAAATGATAGAAGCCCAGCGGCTCGCCGTCGACCTGGAATCCGGAATCGAGGCTGCCGGTCAGCTCGCGCGTGGTCAGGTTCCAGGTCGCGACGTTGTGCCGCGACGACTTGACGATCGCCACGCCGTCGAAGAACACCGGTGCGAAATTCACCCACTTCTGGTCGGTGAACAGGCCGTTCGGAACGTCGGCGCGGCACAGCGCCCAGGTGCGCTCGCCCCACCACTGCGCGAAGCGCCTCCCCTCGTCGCAGTTCGCCACGCCGATGAAACCCAGGTTGAAGATGCCGTGCTTGAGGCTCGCGACCTCGTTGTCGAGGACCGCGTCGAGCGTACGCTCCGGCTTGTTCTGGTGCGGCGTCAGCGCGAGGCTGGAATGCGCGAGCGTGCCGAGGATGTCGTCCACGCGCGAGAACAGCACGATGTCGGGATCGAAGTACACGACCGTGGCGCAACCGGGCAGCTCGAGCAGCCGGGCGAGCGCGAACGGCTTGATCGCGGTCGCCAGTTCGACGATGTTGTGGGTGAAGCTCCACCGGTACCAGTCGGGGATGCCCAGCTGCGAGACGTCGAGCACGTCGTCGAAAGGCTCGCCTTCGGTCACCAGCCAGTCCGGCCGGCGGTCCGCCAGCGCGAGGTGGATGACGGCCTCCGGATGGTGGCGTCGGATGGAACGGCACAGGATGCGCACCTTGGGCAGGTAATTGACCGCTGCGCTGGTGAAGACTTGCAGCGTGCCGGTCATCGGCGCTCTCCGCCCGCGAGCTGGCGATGGAAATCGACCAGCGTGTCGAGCGCCGCATCGGCGTTCACCTCGGCGCAGAGCCGCGCGCGGTCGAGGCCGCGCAGCCGCTCCGCCGGGGCACCGAGGTCGAACGCCACGATCGGCAGCTGGAGGCGCATCAGCTCTTCGACGACATAGGAGAAGGTTTCCGGACAGATCGACGAAAAGAACAGCATGTTGACATGCTGCGCCTCGATCAGGTCGACGAGGTCGTCGCGCCGGTACGGCCCGGTGACGTGCAGGCGCTTCGACTCGACGCGGATGTCGAGCCCGCCGATGACCGCGACGCGGACGTCGAGGCCTTCGCGATCGATGCGTGCGAGCATCTCCTTCACGATCCCTGCGCCTTTCTGTTCGCTGATCTGGCCGACGATGCCGATGGTGAGCGGCGCGGCAGCGTCGGCCCTGGGCAATCGCGCGGGCGCGAAATCGACGCGATGGGGGACCACGACGATGCGCCCGGTGTCCAGCGTCGGGTAGGCGCGCAGCAGCAGCTCGCGCGTCGACTGCGAGAAGCAGCGCAGCTCGTCTGCGGCGGCCAGGCAGCGCCCCCAGATCGCGCGCCAGGGGCCGATCTCGGTGGGTGGCGACAGCCGCACCCAGCTCGCGCGATGCCGCGCGAGACAGACTGCGCACTCGGAGACTGCCGGAATGCCGCAATAGCGCCCGTCGGCGTTCAGCAGCACGAACGACGGACACACCTGGAAATAGTCGTTGATCGCGACCGTCAGCCGCAGCCGGGGATTGCCCTCGCGCAGCGTCGCGAGCCATCCGGCGAAGACCAGCGGCTCGTCGAAGGAGACGGGGCTGTTCAGGAACAGCTCGTCGACGGCGGCGTGCGCGACGACGGCCTCGAGCGAAAGGAACGAGGAGATGCGGAAGATCCCGCCTTCGTCCGCGCTTCCGGCACCGGGGCCGAGGAACAGCTGCAGCCGGTAGTCGAGCGTCGGCAGATTGTAAGTGCACAGCAGCACCGTCGCGCCGGCGGCGAGGCGCTCGTCGACGATCGTTCGCCGATAGACGTTCGCTCCGCCGCCCATGTTGTGGTCGAACAGGATCGTGACCCGGGTCGCGCCGGCCAGCCGCTGACGCAGCTCGAGCCCGATCGCCGCGTCGTCGAGCGAGGGGGCGAGGTAGTTCTGCGCTTTCGCGCGCTGCAGGATTCCGCGGAGGTCGCCGCGGCGAAGCCTGCGCGCGACGGCGCCCAGGACGTAGCCGATCCCGCGCAGCCGGCGCCGCCCCGGCCCAGCGTCGGCGGCCGAGCCGATGTCGAGCTGCGCTTTCCCGCCGTCGCCGTATTCGACTTCGAGGCTCCAGCGCGCGACGGGACTGCGGGGAATGTAGCCGGTGGCGACGAAGCCCGACGTTTCGGCGGCGGGGAGCTGCGGAAACGCCGCCTTCACGTCCGCGCGCAGCAGCCCGCAACTGACGGGCAGGCGCGACTCCCAGCCGTCTCCCGCGAGCACCAGCGTCAGCGCGTCGATCGTCCGCGTCGGATGCGCGACCCAGCCCCAGCCGAAGATCCTCCGCCCGCGTGCAACCATGCGATCGATGCCGTACTTCAGTCCGGGCTCGCCGTCGCCGCTCATCGCGGCACCCGCCGACCGCGTTGCGACCTGCATCGCGCCTCGGCCATCACTCGAGCGTCACGATGATCGGCTGGTGGTCTGACGCCTGGGTGTCCAGGTCGACCCGCACGTCGCGCAGGCGCGCGCGCAGATCGTCGCCGACGAAGACGAAATCGCAGTGCAGCTCGGGCTCGCCGGGAACCGGCTTCTCGTAGAGCCTGAACGTCGCCGGATGCGGCGTCGCAGCGTGCATTTCGCGCCAGGCGTCGCGCAACGGCGGCGTGCCGTCCGAGAAGGCGGCGAGCATCCGCGTATGCTCGGCGGAGTCGGGCTCGAAATTGAAGTCGCCCGCGATCAGCGTTTCGCGCGGCCGCGGATACGTCTGGAACGGTCCGCCGTCGTCCATGGTGATCCGCCCGTCGCGGGCATGCGCGTGACCCTCGGCGCAGATCGCGCGCAGCGCCTCGACCTGCGCCATCCGCTGCCGCGCCGAATAGTATTCGAGGTGCGTCGTGACGACGCGCAGCCCACCCCAGGGGGCGGCGATCACCGCCTCGATCGCGATCCGCGGCATCCCCGGCACGCCCGGATCGCAGGGGTACGGCAGCAGGTGGCGGTAGACCTGGCGCAGCGGAAGGCGCGACAGGATCATGTTCCCGAAGCGCCTGCGGCGCCCGTCGTCGCCGGGCTGGTCGACGGCGATGCCCGGCACCGCCTGGTAGCCCGGGAGCAGGGCCGCGATGCGCGCGAACTGGTCGGCGTCGTCCGCGCCCGCGAGCCGCGGATCGGGATAGTTGTCGGCGATCTCCTGCAGGCACAGCACGTCGAAATCGGCGAGCCGGCGAGCCTCAAAGACGATTCGTGCGGGATCGACGCGGCCGTCGACGCCGCGGCACCACTGCACGTTCCAGGTGACGAGCTTCATCGGATGCCCGCGCGCATGAACGACTGCACGAACTGCCGCTGGAAGAGCAGGAATGCGAGCAGCAGCGGCCCGGTCGACAGCAGCGTCGCGGCGCTGATGATCGACCAGTCGATCCCCTGGTCGGTCGACGAGAAGACCTGCAGGCCGACGGTCACCGGGCGCGACTCGACCGAGTTGGTGATGATCAGCGGCCACAGGAAGTTGTTCCAGTGGTAGGACACCGAAACCAGCGCATAGGCGAGGTAGGTCGGGCGCGCCAGCGGCACGTAGACCTTCCACAGCGTCATCAGCGGCGAGCAGCCTTCGACGCGCGCCGCTTCGTCGAGCTCGCGCGGCACCGTCTTGAAAGTCTGTCGCAGCAGGAAGATGCCGAAGGCGCTCGCCATGTACGGCAACCCGATCGACAGGATCGTGTCCTTGATGCCGAGCGCCGCCATCGTCCGGTAGTTCTCGACGATCAGCACGTCGGGCATTACCATCAGCTGCATCAGCACCAGCGCGAAGGCGACGTTGCGCCCGGGGAACTCGAAGCGCGCGAACGCATAGGCGGCGAGCGTCACCAGCACGAGCTGCGCTGCGAGCACCATCGTGACCAGCGCCACCGTGTTGACGAAGTACCGGGCGAACGGCGCCGCGTGCCAGGCCTTGACGAAGTTGGCGAGGGTCCACGGTGCGGTCAGCGAGAAGCTCGTCGAATATTCCGCCGGGTGGAACGCCGCCCAGAATGCATAGAGCAGCGGCAGCACCCACAGGATGCCGAGCAGCCACGCCGCCGCAGTCTCGAGCACGCGCAGGCCGCCGTTCCCGGTGCGGATCGAGGATGCCGTCATTGATAGTGCGTCCTGCGCTCGAGGAACGAGAACTGCAGCAGGGCGAAGATGCCGAGGATCGCCAGCAGCACCATCGTCAGCGCCGCGGCATACGACGAGTCCCAGAAGCGGAAGCCGATCTCGTAGATGTAGTAGAGCAGCAGCTCGGTTGCGTTGTCCGGGCCGCCGCGCGTCATCACGACGATGTGGTCGACCATCCTGAAGGCGTTGATCACCGCGTTGACCAGCACGAACAGCGTCGTCGGCATCAACAGCGGAAAGGTCACGCGGCGGAAGAAATAGGCGCGCGAGGCGCCTTCGATCGCCGCCGCCTCGGCGAGCTGCGGCGACATCGACTGCAGCGCCGCGAGATAGAAGATCATGAAGAAGCCGGCTTCCTTCCAGATCGCGACCACCATCAGCGCCGGCAGCGCCGTCGACCGCGTCCCCAGCCAGTTGTGGCCGGCCGAACCGAACCACGCCAGGACCTGCTCGAGCAACCCGTATTCGGGTGTGTAGAAGAACAGCCAGATGTTCGCGACCGCGATCATCGGCAGGATCGTCGGCGTGAAATAGGCGAGCCTCAGGATGCCGCGGCCCGGAATCCGGTCGTTGACCCAGATCGCCATCAGCAGCGCCAGCGCGATCGACAGCGGGATCGTGCCGACCGCGTACCAGAGGTTGTTCGTCAGCGCCTGCCAGAAGATCGGGTCTTCGATCAGGTTCCGGTAGTTGTCGAGGCCCACCCACACCGACGGGTGATTCGCCCTGGGCGTCGAATGGAGACTGTGCCAGAGGTTCGCGACGGTCGGATAGTGGGTGAACAGGACGAGCAGCGACATCGCGGGCAGCAACAGCAGCCACGCGTGGACCCACTCGCGCGTTCGCGTCATTTCATCCTCTCCCTCTCCCCCTCCCCTCCGGGGAGAGGGAGAAGGGCAAGCTTACTTGTAGCTGCGCAGCAGCCGGTCGGCTTCGCGCTGCGCGTCCTTCAGCGCCTGCGCGGGCGTCTTCGAACCGGTGAGCGCGGCCTGCAGCGCGTCGTTGAGCACCTTGGTCACGCGCTGGTTGTCGTGCGTCGACAGCTCGGCCTTGGCGTAGGGCAGTTGGTCGCGCGCTACGGCCGCGGCGGGGAAGCCGGCGACGTATTTCTTCATCTCCGGCGTGTCCCAGGCATCGGCACGCACCGCGACGTAGCCGGTATCGATGCCCCATTGCGCCGCGCGCTCGGGCTGGGTGACCCACTTGATGAACTTGAAGGCGGCTTCGCGCTGGGCGGGCGTCGACTTCTTGAAGATGTAGAAGTTGCCGCCGCCGGTCGGGCTGCCGCGCTGCTTCATCGCGGGCAGCATCGCGACCCCGAAATCGAACTTGGCGTTGGCGCGGACATTGGTGAGGTTGCCCGTCGTCGTCCACATCATCGCGACCTTGCGTTCGAAGAAGTCCTTCGGCGTGGTCCCCCACTCGACGATTCCCGGCGGATGGACCTTGTACTTGTTGACCAGGTCGACCCAGTACTGGAGCGCGCCGACGACCTCGGGCTTGTCGTAATAGACCTCGGTGCCCGCGGCGTTCATCAGGTTGGCGCCGTTCTCGATCGCGAGTCCCTGGAACAGCCAGTACGGAAAGCCCGAGGACGGGATCTGCACGCCCCATTGCGTGACCTTGCCCGACGCGTCGCGCCTGGTGAGCTTCTCGGCGTTCGCCGTCATCTCGGCCCAGGTCGCGGGCGGACGGTTCGGATCGAGGCCGGCTTCCTTGAACGCTTCCTTGTTGTAGTAGAGGACGACCGTCGAGCGCTGGAACGGAATGCCCCAGGTCTTGCCCCCGGTCTGGCTGTTCTCCATGAACGCCGGATAGAAGCTCTTGAGCCAGGCATGGTCGTCGGCGGTCTTCACCAGGTCGTCGAACGGGACGATCGCGCCCTCGTCGATCAGCGTGTACATGTCGGTCGACAGCAGGATCGACGTCACCGGCGGATCGCCGCTCTTCACGGCGGTCAGCGCCTTGGCGATCGATTCCTGGTAGCTGCCGGTATAGATCGGCTTCAGCTGGATGCCGGGGTTCTCCTTCTCGAAGGCGGTCGCGTAGCCGTCGATGATCTTGGGAACCGGACCGCCGACGGCAATCGGAAAGTAGAACGGGACTTCGATCGGCCCCTGCGCCTGCGCGGCGCCTGCGACAACGATGGCCGCGAACCCCAGCGCGCGGCCCAGCATGCGGAACAACGATCTCATGGCTTCCTCCTCGGTTGTGACAACGAATCGGTGAATCGGTGGATCGGTGACTGTGGTCGACCGGCTTCAGGCAAGAAGCGCCGCGCCCTGCGGGCGGGCGGTGGCGCTCCTGCGCAATCCTTCGGCATCGAAATAATGCTGCGCGCCGGCGGGCCAGCGGATCCAGGTCGCATCGCCGCGCGCGAAAGGCACGCTGCCCGGCGTCTTCACCGCGACCGTCTGCGCCCCCATCCGGCAGGTGACCAGCGAATCGCCGCCCAGGTATTCGACGTTCTCGACGGCGGCGCGCACGCCGTCCTCGAACGCGAGCTGCATGTGCTCGGGGCGCACGCCCAGCTGGCCCGCCGCAAGGCTGCCGTCCATCACGACCGGTCCGTCGGTGCCGGCGATGACGGCCCCGCCCTGCGCACTCTCGAGTCGCAGCAGGTTCATCGGCGGCGTGCCGATGAAGCGCGCGACGAAGGTGTTGGCCGGGTGCTCGTAGAGATCGACCGGCGCCCCGTCCTGCTCGATGCGTCCGGCCCGCATCAGGACCACGCGGTCGGCCATCGACATCGCCTCGAGCTGGTCGTGCGTCACGTAGACCATCGTGATCCCGAGCTTGCGCTGCAAGGCGCGGATCTCCAGCCGCATCTCGGCGCGCAGCTGTGCGTCGAGGTTCGACAGGGGCTCGTCCATCAGGCAGACCGGCGCCTGCGCGATGATCGCGCGCCCGAGTGCCACGCGCTGCTGCTGTCCCCCCGAGAGCTGCGAAGGCTTGCGCTGCAAGTAAGGTTTCAATCCGAGCAGGTCGGCGACCCCCGCGAGCCGGCTCTCGCATTCGTCCCTGCCGACCTTGCGCACGCGCAGGCCGAACAGGATGTTCTCGGCGACGGTCAGGTGCGGGAACAGCGCGTAGCTCTGGAACACCATCGAGATCGAGCGCGCCGCGGGAGGAAGCCCCGTGACGTCGCGGCCGTCGATGCGGATGCGCCCGCCGTCCGCAGCCTCGAGGCCCGCGATCAGGCGCAGGGTCGTCGACTTGCCGCAGCCCGAGGGCCCGAGCAGGACGTTGAGCGTGCCCGCATCGAAAGCGAAGGAGACGTCGTCGACGGCGCGCACGACGCCTTCGGGGGTAGCCCAGTTCTTGCCCACACCCTCGGCGGCGATGGCCGACATCTCGCGTCAGCCGAACAGCGCCGTCAGCGCCGCGCCGGGGTCGGGCGAGCGCATGAACGCCTCGCCGACCAGGAATGCGTTGACCCCGTGCCGGCGCATCTGCGCGACGTCGCGCTGCGCGAGGATGCCGCTCTCGGTGACCACCACGCGGTCGGCGGGGACGCGCGGCAGGAGCTCGATCGTCGTGTGCAGCGACACACCGAAGGTCCGCAGGTTGCGGTTGTTGATGCCGATCAGCGGCGTCGAGAGCGCGAGTGCGCGTTCGAGCTCGGGCGCATCGTGGACCTCGACCAGCACGTCGAGGCCGTAATCGCGCGCGCAGGCCTCGAGTGCCGCGAGCCGTGCGTCCTCGAGCGCAGCGACGATCAGCAGGATCGCGTCGGCACCGAGCGCCCGTGATTCGGCGACCTGGTATTCGTCGATGATGAATTCCTTGCGCAGCACCGGCAAGCTGCAGGCGGCGCGCGCCTGCACGAGGAATTCGGGAGCGCCCTGGAAGAACGGGCGGTCGGTCAGCACCGACAGGCAGGCGGCACCGGCCCGCTCGTAGGACGCCGCGATCGCGGCCGGATCGAAATCCGCGCGCAGGACGCCCTTGCTCGGGCTCGCGCGCTTGATCTCGGCGATGACCGCCGGGCGGCCCGCGTCGACGCGCGAGCGGATCGCCGCGGTGAAGCCGCGCGGCGGCGCTGCCGTGCGCGCATCGCGGTCCACCGTCGAGAACGGCCGATCGACCTGCGCGGCGATCACCTCCTCGGCCTTGGTGGTGATGATCTTCGCGAGAATGTCGCTGCCGCTCATGGGAGGTGTGATATCCGTCCGGCCTTCAATGCTGGCGTGTCACGCGGCGAACGACTTCGTCGCCGCGACGAAGCCGTCGAGCGCCCGCATCGCCGCACCGCTCGCGATCGCTGCACGCGCGCGCACGATGCCGTCGGCGATCGAATCGGCGATGCCGGCGGCGTAGAGCGCGGTGCCGGCGTTCAGCACGACGATCTCCCGCGGCGTGCCCTCGACCCCAGACATCGCCTCCAGCACCATTTCCTTCGACTCCTGCGCGTCGGCGACCTTGAGACCCCGATTCGACTTCATGTGCATCCCGAAGTCCTCGGGATGGATCTCGTATTCGCGGACCTCGCCGTTGGAGAGCTCGCCCACCATCGTCGCCGCGCCCAGCGACACCTCGTCCATGCCGTCCTTGCCCCAGACGACGACCGCCCGCTTGCTGCCCAGGCGCTGCAGCACGCGCACGTGGATGCCGACGAGATCCGGATGGAACACGCCGATCAGGTGGTTGGCCGCCCCCGCAGGATTCGTGAGCGGGCCGAGGATGTTGAAGATCGTGCGCACGCCGAGCTCCTTGCGCACCGGGGCCGCGTGCTTCATCGCGCCGTGGTGCGTCGGGGCGAACATGAAGCCCACGCCGGTCCTGGCGATGCAGGCTGCGACCTGCTCCGGCGTCAGCATGATGTTGGCACCGAGCGCCTCCAGCGCGTCGGCGCTGCCCGATTTCGACGACACCGAACGGTTGCCGTGCTTGGCCACGCGCGCGCCCGCGGCGGCGGCGACGAACATCGAGGCGGTGGAGATGTTGAAGGTGTGCGAAGCGTCGCCGCCGGTGCCGACGATGTCGAGCAGGCTCCCGGGATCGGCGACCTCGACGTTGCTGGCGAATTCGCGCATCACCTGCGCGGCGGCGGTGATCTCCCCGATCGTCTCCTTCTTGACCCGCAGGCCGATCGTCAGCGCCGCGATCATCACCGGGGAGACCTCGCCGCGCATGATCCGGCGCATCAGCGACAGCATCTCGTCGTGGAAGATCTCGCGGTGCTCGATCGTGCGCTGCAACGCTTCCTGGGGCGTGATGGTCATGGGCAGTCCGTCTGATGTCGCGGACCGGGGTCCGCGCGTTCCGGGCGGGAGTTTAAACCGCCCCGGCCAGGAAGTTGGCGAGCAGCTTCTTTCCGTGCTCGGTCAGGATCGCCTCCGGATGGAACTGGACGCCCTCGACGGCGAATTCCCGGTGGCGCACCCCCATGATCTCACCGTCTTCTGACGTTGCCGTGACATCGAGCACCGGCGGCAGGCTCGAGCGCTCGATCGCCAGCGAGTGGTAGCGCGTCGCGGTGAACGGCGACGGGATGCCCCGGAAGACGCCTCGCCCGTCGTGGACAATCGACGACAGCTTGCCGTGCATCACCCGCTGCGCGCGGATGATGCGCCCGCCGAACGCCTGGCCGATCGCCTGGTGCCCGAGGCAGACGCCCAGCAGGGGGATCTTGCCGGCGAATCGCCGGATCAGCGGCACCGAGATGCCCGCCTCGCTGGGCGTGCAGGGGCCGGGGGAGATGACGATCCTCTCCGGTTGGAGCGCCTCGACCTCGTCGAGGCTGATCGCGTCGTTGCGCACGACCTTGACGCTCGCACCCAGCTCGCCCAGGTACTGGACGAGGTTCCAGGTGAAGCTGTCGTAGTTGTCGAGCATCAGCAGCATGTTGGCACCTGCTTTGCGGATTCCGCGGGGTCGGCGTCGAGGGTGGCCGGACCCGATGGTTGCCTGGGGTTCCCCGGGCGCTCCAGCGGGCCGCGAGGGCTGCGGACGCGATCGGGGAGAATTGGACGTGGTGGACTAACGCCGCCACCGGTCGGTCGACCGGACGGGGTACCGCGTGATGCGTCGCTTGCGCATGGTGGGCAATCTTATCAGTGGCGGGCCCGATGTTGCGCACGGCCCTGAACATCGGTCGGACCGGCGGCCCGGCGGCGCCCGTTCATTGCAGCAGGTCCCGTCCTCCGACCAGCCGCAGCCCGACGTCGACTGCGACGACGGCATCCGCCACCAGGGTGATGCTCCCCCTGCGCCGGTTGTGGCCGGTGTCGCTGTACTCGAAGCCGTAGACGCGCCGCAGCACGACCCTGCCCTCGTCGTTGCGCACCGGTTTCAGCGACTGCAGCGCGACGGTGTCGTCGAGGAAATACATGCCGCGGGACGCGCAGGCCGCGCGCATCGCGGCGTTGGCGGTCTCGCGGACCTTCAGGCTGTCCCACACGAACCAGCCGGCGCCCGCGACCAGCAACAGCCCGACGATTCCGTACGGCGTCAAGGCTCGGCGTCGAGCCCGAGCTGCACCATCTCCGCGGCGCGCAGCACCGCACGCGCCTTGTTCAGCGTCTCCTGCCACTCGGTCTCGGGCACCGAGTCGTGGACGATGCCGGCGCCGACCTGCACGTAGAGCATGCCGTCGCGAATCACCGCCGTGCGGATCGCGATCGCGAGGTCCATGTCGTCCTGGAAGCTGATGTAGCCGACCGCGCCCGCATAGACGCCGCGACGCGTCGGCTCGAGCTCGTCGATGATCTCCATCGCCCGGACCTTGGGCGCGCCGCTGACCGTCCCGGCGGGAAAGCTCGCGGCGAGCACGTCCAGGCTGGTCGTTCCCTGCGGCAACTCGCCCTCGACGTTGGACACCATGTGCATGACGTGCGAATAGCGCTCGATCTCGAACTGCTCGGTGACGCGGACGCTGCCGGTGGCCGCGACGTGGCCGACGTCGTTGCGCCCGAGGTCGAGCAGCATCACGTGCTCGGCGATTTCCTTCGGATCGGCGGCGAGCTCGACCGCCAGCTGCTCGTCGGCCTCGCGGGTCGCGCCGCGCGGCCGCGTGCCGGCGATCGGCCGCAGGGTGACTGTCTGGCCTTCCTTGCGGACGAGGATCTCGGGGGAGGCGCCGACGACGTGGAAATCGCCGAGGTCGTAATAGAACATGTAGGGCGATGGATTGAGCGAGCGCAGCGCGCGATACAGCGACAGCGGCGACGCGGCGAAAGGCAGGTGCATCCGTTGCGACAGCACCACCTGCATGATGTCGCCGGCCGCGATGTACTCCTTGGCGCGACGCACCGCTGCCTGGAAGGCGTCGGCGCCCAGCTCGCTTTCGGCCCTGGTGACCGAGGTCGCCGTCTGGTAAGGAATGGTCGCCGGCGTGCGCAGCTTCCTGCGCAGCTGCTGCAGCCGGTCCTGCGCGTTCCAGTAGGCGTTCGCCTCGCCGGGGTCGGCGTAGACGATCAGGTAGATCTTGCCGGCGAGGTTGTCGATGACCGCGAGTTCGTCGGTCAGCAACAGCAGCATCTCGGGCAGGTCGGCGAGCGCGTCGGAGGGGGAATCCCTGCGCGCCTCGAGCTTGCGCTCGATGTAGCGGATGGTGTCGTAGCCGAAATAGCCGGCCAGCCCGCCGCAGAAGCGGGGCAGGCCGGGTTGGGGCGCGGCGCGGAAGCGGCCCATGAACTGGCGCAGGAACGCGAGCGGATCGCCGTCGTGGCGTTCGACGACGCCGCCGCGGTCCTCGACCTCGACGTGGCCGTCCCGCACGCGGATGCGCAGCTTCGCCGGCAGCCCGATGAACGAGTAGCGGCCGAAGCGCTCGCCGCCGACGACCGACTCGAGCAGGAAGGTGTAGCGCTGCTGGGCGAGCTTCAGGTACAGCGACAGCGGCGTGTCGAGGTCGGCGAAGGACTCGAGCACCAGCGGAATGCGGTTGTAGCCTTGCGCGGCCAGCGCACGGAACTCGGTTTCGGTCATCATGCGTGGCGACTTCGAATTCACGGCAGTCACGTCGCGCTGCCCGCAAGCCGCGCGCGCATTGCCGCGATCGTCGCAGCGTAGTCGGAAGTGCCGAAGACCGCGCTGCCCGCGACGAAGGTGTCGGCGCCGGCGGCGGCGACGGCCGCGATGTTGTCGATCTTCACGCCGCCGTCGACCTCGAGCAGGATCTCCCGCCCGGTGCGCTGCATCGCCGCGTCGACCAGCTTGCGCGCCGCCTTAAGCTTCTCCAGTGCGTGCGGGATGAACGACTGGCCGCCGAAACCGGGATTGACCGACATGATCAGCACGAGGTCGAGCTTGTCGATCACGTGCATCAGCCAGTCGAGCGGCGTCGCGGGATTGAACACCAGCCCCGCCTTGCAGCCCTGGTCGTGGATCAGCCCGATCGTGCGGTCGACGTGCTCGGAGGCTTCGGGGTGGAAGCTGATGATCGATGCGCCGGCCTGCGCGAAATCGGGGACGATGCGATCGACGGGCTTCACCATCAGGTGCACGTCGATCGGTATCGTCGCATGCGGCTTGATCGCCGCGCAGACCAGCGGTCCGACGGTGAGGTTCGGAACGTAATGGTTGTCCATCACGTCGAAGTGCAGGAAGTCGGCGCCCGCTGCGGTGACGGCGCGAACCTCCTCTCCCAGTCGGGCGAAATCCGCGGACAGGAGCGACGGGGCGATGCGATGCTGGCGTTTCATCGGGGACTATAATCGCAGAAAAGCGCGCGTTGCGCGCATGGAATCGGACGATGGCGGAGAACAAGCGCTACCAGATCTCGGTGCAGCCCAGGGTCACCTTCCTCGAGGATCAATCGGATCCTGCCAAGAGCCATTTCGTCTTCGCCTACACGATCACCGTCACCAACACCGGCAGCATCGCCGCCCAGCTCGTCAGCCGCCACTGGATCATCACCGACGGCGAGAATCGCGTCCAGGAGGTCAAGGGCGCGGGCGTCATCGGGCAGCAGCCGCTGCTGAAGCCCGGCGAGAGCTTCGAGTACACGAGCGGCGCGAGCATCCCGACCGCCGTCGGGACGATGCGGGGCAGCTACCAGATGATGGCCGAGGACGGGACCGCGTTCGACGCGCCCATTCCCCCGTTCACGCTGTCGATCCCGCGCACCCTGCATTGAGCGCAGCCATCGGAGGCCCTCAGCGCGGGTTCCGCGGCGCCTTCGTCTCGTCCGCGGGACCGGCATCGGGCTCGCGGTCGGAATCTGCGCGCGGCTTTCCTGGCGGCTGCATCGTCCACCAGACGATTCCCAGCAGGACGAACAGTGCGATCAGCGATTCGAAATAGATCCATCCCATCGTCGACACCTCGGTCGCGGGTCGCCCATGCGTCCCCGGCGTTGCGCCTGCTGCGTGCGGCGGCGGCCGCAGCGATCGTCACGCTCGCCGGGTGCCAGATCGTGCCGACCGTGCCGACGCCGCCCGCCGTGCCGCCGCCCCACGCCGTCTACTCGCTCGCCGGCTTCGACGCCTTGCCGGCATGGAAAGACGACGATGCCGCCGCCGCCTGGCCCGCGTTCCTCGCGAGTTGCAAGGCGCTGCTGGCGCGCGCGGCAGTCCGGCCCGTGTGGAGCGACGTCTGCGCAGCGGCCGGCGCAGTCGATCCGCACGCCGCCGCGGCCGTCCGCGGCTTCTTCGAGCTTCATTTTACGCCGTGGCGCGTTGCGAGCAGCGACGGCGGCGAGACGGGACTCGTCACCGGGTATTACGAGCCGCTGCTCGCGGGCGCCTACGCGCGGAGCGCGACCTACACGACACCGCTGTACGCCGAGCCCGACGACCTCCTGACCGTCGACCTGGCGACGCTCTATCCCGAACTGCGCGGCAAGCGGGTGCGCGGGCGCCTCGACGGCAGGCGCGTCGTGCCCTACTGGACGCGGGCGGACATCGACGCCGGCCGCGCCGGCTCCGCCGCCAGGGCCCTGGTCTGGGTGACCGATCCGGTCGACGCGTTCTTCCTGCAGATCCAGGGCTCGGGCCGCATCGCGCTGCCCGATGGCAACGTGCTGCGGCTGGGCTACGCCGACCAGAACGGGCAGCCCTACCGCTCGATCGCG
>JAJXTF010000128.1 GCA_021784125.1 Pseudomonadota bacterium
CGCGCTTCGTCGCCGCCTATGGACGCACGCTGGCGGTGCTCGCGCGCGACGGCAGGCACGTCGACCGCGTCGACCTGCGGTATCGCAACGGTTTCGCGGCGCACGTGCCGGGATTCCGTGAAAAACCGGCGCGCCGGGCTTCATGACGGCGCATCGACAGGATCAACCGCACTCCGGACGCAGGACTCGTGGAATGGTGAAAGACAGCAAGAATCTGGTCGTGGGCCTCGACATCGGCACGTCGAAGATCGTCGCGATCGTCGCCGAGGTGACCGACGAGGGATTGAACGTCATCGGCATGGGGACGCAGCCTTCGCGCGGTCTCAAGAAAGGCGTCGTCGTCAACATCGAGGCGACGATGGCGTCGATCCAGCGCGTGCTGGAGGAGGCCGAGCTGATGGCCGACTGCAGGATCAGCGAGGTCTACACGGGCATCGCCGGCAGCCACATCCGCAGCCTCAATTCGAGCGGCATGGTCGCGATCAAGGAAAAGGAGGTCACGCAGGCGGACATCGACCGCGTCGTCGACACCGCCAAGGCGATCGCCATCCCCAACGACCAGCAGGTGCTGCACATCCTGCCGCAGGAATTCATCATCGACGGCCAGGAGGACGTGCGCGAGCCCCTGGGCATGAGCGGGGTCCGCCTCGAGGTCAAGGTCCACATCGTCACCGGCGCGGTGTCCGCGGTCGAGAACATCACCAAGTGCGTGCGCCGCTGCGGCATCGAGGTGCGCGACATCATCCTGCAGCCGCTCGCTTCGGCCAGGGCCGTGCTGAACGACGACGAGAAGGAGCTGGGCGTCTGCCTGATGGACATCGGCGGCGGCACCACCGACATCGCCGTGTTCGCGGGCGGCGCCATCCGTCACACCGCGGTGATCCCGATCGCCGGCGACCAGGTGACCAACGACATCGCGATGACGCTGCGCACGCCGACCAAGGAGGCCGAGGAGCTGAAGCTGCGCTACGGCTGCGCGCTGCGCCAGCTCGCCGATCCCAACGAGGTCATCGAGGTGCCGGGTGTGGGCGAGCGCGCGCCGCGCAAGCTGTCGCGCCCGATGCTCGCCGAGGTGATCGAGCCGCGCATCGAGGAGCTGTATTCGCTGGTCCAGGCCGAGTTGCGCCGCTCCGGTTTCGAGGAGCTGCTGTCCTCGGGGATCGTGCTGACCGGCGGCTCGGCGCTGCTGCAGGGGATGACGGAACTGGGCGAGGAGGTGTTCCACCTGCCGGTGCGCGTGGGCATCCCGTCCTTCGTCGGCGGGCTGTCGGAGGTCGTGCGCAACCCCCGCTATGCGACGTCGGTCGGGCTGCTGCTCGAAGGGCGCGAGCAGTTCATGCGCGGGGAGGCGGCGCGCGCGCAGGTGTCGGGCATCGGCGGGGTGGCCGAGCGGATGCGGCAATGGTTCAAGGCGAATTTCTAGGCGGCGAAAACAGGGGAAATGGCATAGGCAAGGCATGGCGGGAAATGGGGAAAAGGCGGGGCACAGCGCGGTGTCAGGAATCCGTGGTCGACCGGCGGTCGACCGGGGACCACTGATTCCTGACCAACGGCCCATCGGCACTGGAACTGCAAACAGCAATCTGGACAGGAGACATCACCATGTTTGAAATCATCGATCAGGCTCCGGAAGAAGGCGCCATCATCAAGGTCATCGGGGTCGGCGGATGCGGCGGGAACGCGGTCGAGCACATGATCGTGCGAGGCTTGTCGGGGGTCGATTTCGTCTGTGCGAACACCGATGCGCAGGCGTTGAGGCGCTCGACCGCGCCGCTGCAGCTGCAACTCGGTTCGACGCTGACGCGCGGCCTGGGGGCGGGCGCCAAGCCGGAGATCGGCCGCGACGCGGCGATGGAGGATCGCGACCGCATCGCGAGCACCATCGAAGGCGCCGACATGCTGTTCATCACCGCCGGCATGGGCGGCGGCACCGGGACCGGGGCGGCGCCGGTCATCGCCGAGATCGCCAAGAGCCTCGGCATCCTGACCGTCGCCGTCGTCACGCGTCCGTTCAAGTTCGAGGGCAAGCGACAGCGCGTGGCCAGCACCGGCATCGAGGAGCTGACCAAGCGCGTCGATTCGCTGATCGTCATCCCGAACGACAAGCTGATGGACGTGCTGGGCGAGGACGTGTCGGTGCTCGACGCCTACGCGGCCGCCAACGACGTGCTGCACGGAGCCGTATCGGGCATCGCCGAGGTGATCAACAATCCCGGGCTGGTCAACGTCGATTTCGCCGACGTCCGCACGGTGATGGGCGAGGTCGGGATGGCGATGATGGGTTCGGCGTCCTCCGCGGGCATCGACCGCGCACGCCTGGCCGCCCAGCAGGCGGTGAAGAGCCCGCTGCTCGAGGACGTGAACCTCGCCGGCGCGCGCGGCGTGCTGGTCAACATCACGGCGTCGGCGGGCCTCAAGATGAAGGAGTACCACGAGGTCATGAACACCATCAAGGAATTCACCGCCGAGGACGCGATGGTGATCGTCGGCACGGTGATCGACGAGGCGATGGAGGATCGGCTGCGGGTCACGATGATCGCCACCGGTCTGGGCGGTGCGGCGGTGGCGACGCGCAAGCCGCCGAAGCTCGAGGTGCTCGAGACCGTCGTCGAGCGCACCGGGACCGACAACATCGGCATGCGGGTGGGTGGCGATGCGATCGACTACGACAAGCTCGACCAGCCCGCCGTCGTGCGCCGCGGCCGCCAGTCGGCGAGCGTGGCGGTCCCGGCGTTCGACGCGTCCGAGATACCGGCGTTCCTGCGCAAGCAGGCGGACTGACGGGAGCGCGTGCCTCTGACCCTGACCCGCCTCGCCGTCGCTTTGCTCCCTCTCCCCCTGCGGGGAGAGGGCTGGGGAGAGGGTCGGGGTGAGGGTGGCCACCCGGCGTGGCGGAACCTGCGGGGTGGTAAAATGACTAACTTTTCCGCTCGCGCGCAACCCTCATCCAGGCACCACTCCACGTATCCCTCGATGCTACGGCAGCGCACCCTCAAGACGACGATTCGCACCACGGGTGTGGGCCTGCACACGGGTGCGCGGGTCGAGTTGACGCTGCGTCCGGCGCAGCCCGACACCGGCATCGTCTTCCATCGCGTCGACCTGCCGCAATCGGTCAGCATTCCCGCGCTGGCCGCCAACGTCGGCGACACGCGCCTGTCGTCGACGCTCGCGAGGGACGGGGTGACGATCTCGACGGTCGAGCACCTGATGTCGGCGCTCGCCGGGCTGGGCATCGACAACCTGCACGTCGACGTCTCGGGTCCCGAGCTGCCGATCATGGACGGCAGCGCCGGGCCTTTCGTATTCCTGCTGCAATCGGCGGGCATCGCCGAGCAGCCGGCGCCCAAGCGCTACCTGCGCGTGCGCGCGGCGGTCGAGATGCGCGACGGCGACAAGTGGGCGCGCTTCGATCCTTTCCCCGGGTTCAAGCTCGACTTCACGATCGATTTTCCGCATCCGGTGTTCGGCAGCGAAAGCAGGCACGTCGTCATCGATTTCGCCGAGCACTCCTACGTCAAGGAAGTCGCGCGGGCGCGGACTTTCGCGTTCATGCAGGACGTCGAGGCGATGCGCGCCGCGGGGCTCGCGCTGGGCGGCAGCCTGCAGAACGCGATCGTGCTGGACGAGACGCGGATCCTCAACACCGAGGGCCTGCGCTACGACAACGAGTTCGTCAAGCACAAGGTGCTCGACGCGATCGGCGACCTCTACCTGCTCGGTCATCCGCTGATCGGCCAGTACACGGCCTTCAAGCCAGGGCACGCGCTGAACAACGCGCTGGCCCGCGCGCTGCTCGCCCGGCCCGATGCCCATGAGATCGTGACCTTCGACGCCGCCGACGAGCTGCCCTCGGCGTTCCAGGATTGGGCCGTCGGCGCTGCCTGACGACCCCGCGTGGTCCTCGTCCGCCTCCTGCTGTTCATGGCCCTCGCGGCGATCGGCGTCGCGCTGCTGCTGTGGCTGGTGACGCGCGATGGGCGCTACCTTCGCTTCATCGGGCTGACGCTCAAGTTCACCGTCATCGTGCTGGTCGCAATGCTGCTGTGGTTCGCGGCCGAGCGTCTGCTCGCGCCGGTGCTGGCGCCGCTGGTCTGAACCGGGGCGTCAGCGCCCGCGCGCGCGCCGCGACCAGCGTGCCAGCGCGGCCTTAAGCGGTCCTTCGGGCAGCGTGGCAGCGAGGTCGAACAGCGGCGCGGCGCTTGCGCTATCCCATTGACGTTTCTCGATTTTCTGGGCAGGCCTCGACCGTCCTGCGACTTGCACCCGCACCCGGATTTCAGTAAAGTCCCAGCCGTTTCGTGCGAGCGCCGCGCGCAGGTCCGGCGCGCGCTGACGCAGGGCTGCCGCAATCGCCCCGGCGCTCGCCGCGAGTTCCAGCACGCCGTCACGCATGTCGGTGACGTGCACGCGATCGGCGATCGGGCGCGGCAGCTGCCGTGCCAGCAGCTGGGTCAGGGCCGCCTCGTGCCGATGCCGGTCGCTCCAGGCCCTGATCCGGGCGTCGGATTCGAGCACGCGCGCGATGCTGCGCACTGCGATGGGTTTGGGCATCCGCAAATCCGGGAAATGAGGGGAATGTCGAATTGAACATCATCCTGGTCACCGGTGCCACCGCGCGTGCGCGAACGTTCACGCTCGACTGGCGGCACTGGACGGCGGGCAGCATCGCGCTGTGCTCGCTGTTCGTCGTCTTTACGCTGGCCTTCAATTTCGCGACGCTCAAGTGGGCGGCCGCGGTCAAACACCCCTGGCTGCAGGCGATCGTGCTCGCCGACCAGCGCCAGGAGGCGCAGCGGATGCAGGAGCGCGTGCAGGGTCACCTGAACGCGATGGCAATTCGCCTGGGTGAATTGCAGGCGCAGGTGGCGCGGCTCGACGGTCTGGGCGAGCGCCTCGCGAAGTCGGCGGGGCTTAAGCCGCAGGACCTGCCGGGCGGACTTTCTGCCGGCACCGTGCCGGGACGGGGCGGCGCGCCGTCGTCGCTGCCGGCGCGCGACCTCACGCTGCCCGAATTCACGAGCCTGCTCGAAGGCGTCGCCCGCCAGCTCGACCTGCGCGCCGACCAGTTCGGCGTCCTGGAGGCCCTGCTGCTGCAGGAATCGGCCAAGCGGAAGTTCCTGCCGTCGCTGCCGCCGGTCGCCGAGGTCTGGCATTCGTCGGACTTCGGCCGCCGCATCGATCCTTTCACCGGACAGAGCGCGTTTCACGAAGGCATCGACTTCGCAGCGGACGTCGGGACGCCGATCGTCGCCGCGGCAAGCGGCAAGGTGATCTTCGCGGGCGAGCACCCCCAATATGGTAAGATGGTCGAGATCGACCACGGTAACGGCTTGGTGACGCGATACGCCCATGCATCGCAGTTGAACGTCAGGGAAGGCGACCTGGTCATACGCGGGCAACGCCTTGCGACGGTCGGCTCCACGGGGCGGTCGACGGGCCCGCATCTGCATTTCGAGGTACGCCTGAATGGCGTGCCACAGAATCCGGCGCGATTCCTGCAGGCCGCGAGCTGACGGGCAAGGCACGGAAACCGACGATCGAGGGGTGAGGCGGTCCTCACCCCTTGCCTTTTATGCATCCGGCGCAAAGCTTGGGGCAGATTCTCTCCTGACGCGATGATTTCCAATATCCTCACCCGCATATTCGGCAGCCGCAACGAACGCCTCCTGAAGCAATACGGCCAGGCCGTGCGCGACATCAACGCGCTCGAGCCCGCCATCGCGGCCCTGTCCGACGATGCGCTGCGGCAGAAGACGCAGGAGCTCAAGACCCGGGTCGCCAATGGCGAGACCCTCGACGCGATCCTGCCCGAGGCGTTCGCGACCGTCCGCGAAGCGGGCAAGCGGACGCTGGGGATGCGGCATTTCGATGTCCAGCTGCTCGGCGGCATCGCGCTGCACAACGGGAAGATCGCCGAAATGCGCACCGGCGAAGGCAAGACGCTCGTCGCCACGCTCCCCGCCTACCTGAACGCGCTGGCCGGCAAGGGCCTGCACGTCGTCACGGTCAACGATTACCTGGCCCAGCGCGACGCCGACTGGATGGGCCGGATCTACCGTTTCCTGGGCCTGACCGTCGGCGTCAACCTGTCGCAGATGGCGCATGCCGAAAAGCAGGTCGCCTACGCGGCGGACATCACCTACGGCACGAACAACGAGTTCGGCTTCGACTACCTGCGCGACAACATGGTGTTTTCGACGGGCGAGCGCGTGCAGCGCCCGCTCTCGTACGCGATCGTCGACGAAGTCGATTCGATCCTGATCGACGAGGCGCGCACGCCGCTGATCATCTCCGGCCAGGCCGACGACAACATCGACATGTATTACCGCCTGAACGAGCTCGCGCCCCAGCTGACGCGCCAGGCGGACGAGAAGGGGTCGGGCGATTACTGGGTCGACGAGAAGGCGCGGACGGTGCTGCTGTCCGAGGAGGGGCACGAGCACGCCGAAGGGATCCTCGGCAGGGCGGGGCTCATCCCCGCGGGCTCGAGCCTGTACGACGCGCACAACATCTCGCTGGTGCATCACCTGTATGCGGCGCTGCGCGCGCATGCGCTGTACCTGCGCGACCAGCACTACGTCGTGCAGAACGGCGAGGTCGTCATCGTCGACGAGTTCACCGGCCGCCTGATGCCGGGCCGGCGCTGGTCGGAAGGCCTGCACCAGGCGGTGGAGGCCAAGGAAGGCGTGCCGATCCAGCGCGAGAACCAGACGCTGGCGTCGATCACCTTCCAGAACTATTTCCGGATGTACACCAAGCTCGCGGGGATGACGGGCACCGCCGACACCGAGGCCTTCGAGTTCCAGCAGATCTACCACCTGGAAACCATGGTCATCCCGACGCATCAGGCGATGGTGCGCAAGGACGAAAACGACCTCGTTTATCGCACGCTGGCCGAGAAGGTGACGGCGATCATCGCCGACATCCGGGACTGTCACCAGCGCGGCCAGCCGGTGCTGGTCGGCACGACCTCGATCGAGAACTCCGAGATGCTGTCGATGCATCTCGACAAGGAACGCCTGCCCCACCAGGTGCTGAACGCGAAGCAGCACGCGCGGGAGGCGGAGATCGTCTCGCAGGCGGGGCGGCCGGGTGTCATCACCATCGCGACCAACATGGCGGGTCGGGGTACCGACATCGTGCTGGGCGGCAGCATCGAGCCGCACATCCTGACGCTGCGCGAGGATCCCGCGCTCGAGGCGGGGGAGAAGCAGCGCCAGATCGACGCGCTGCGCGCCGAATGGCAGGCACGCCACGACGCGGTGATCGGGGCAGGCGGGCTGCACATCATCGGCACCGAGCGCCACGAATCGCGCCGCATCGACAACCAGCTGCGCGGACGCGCGGGCCGCCAGGGCGACGCGGGTTCGTCGCGCTTCTACCTGTCGCTCGAGGATCCGCTGCTGCGCATCTTCGGCGGCGAGCGCCTTTCCGGGATCATGACGCGGCTCAAGATGCCCGAAGGCGAGCCGATCGAGCATCCGATCGTCAACCGCTCGATCGCCAAGGCTCAGAACCGGGTCGAGTCGCGCAACTTCGACATCCGCAAACAGCTGCTCGAATACGACGACGTCGCGAACGACCAGCGCAAGGTGATCTACCAGCAGCGCAACGAGCTGCTCGAAGGTGACGACGTCGCCGAGACGATCGGCAACATGATCCGCGGCGAGGTGGACTCGGTCGCCAGGCGCCACGTGCCTGCCGAGTCGGTCGAGGAGCAGTGGGACGTCCCCGGCCTCGAGGCGACGCTCGCCTCCGACTACCAGCTGAAGGTCCCCATCGCCGAGTGGTTGAAGACGGAGCCCGAGCTCGACGACGCCGCGCTGCGTCAGCGCATCGAGAACGCGGCGATGGAGGCATGGCGCACCAAGGAAGCGCAGGTCGGCACCGAGCTGCTGCGCCAGTTCGAGCGCAGCCTGATGCTGCAGACCCTCGACCAGCACTGGCGCGAGCACCTCGCGTCGCTCGATCACCTGCGACAGGGCATCCACCTGCGCGGATACGCGCAGAAGAACCCGAAGCAGGAATACAAGCGCGAGGCTTTCGAGCTGTTCTCCGACATGCTCGACCGCATCAAGCAGGACGTCGTCAAGATCGTGCTGACCGTGCAGGTCCGCACGCAGGAAGACGTGCAGGCGGTCGAGCCGGAGCCTTCGGTCAGCAACGTCCAGTACCAGCACGCCGACTACGACCAGGCGCTGGGGACCGGCGGCGACGGCGATGGCGCCGACACCGCGGTCGCGGTCGCGCCTCCGTTCGTGCGCGCCGGGACCAAGGTGGGGCGCAACGATCCCTGTCCCTGCGGGTCCGGCAAGAAATACAAGCAGTGCCACGGAAGGCTGGGGTAAAGCTGCTGCGCGAGGCGGCTGCTTCGTTGGGTCCTCGCTCGGCCCTCGCTGTACTTCCATGTACTATCTCGGGCCTCGCTCCGGGCAGCCTCACATCCGGCCCGCTCGCGACGCTTTCCCCTCAGCCTTTGCCTTGGTGGTGCGACTCGCCATCGAGTCGGGCAGGGAGCTGACGGAACCATTCATCGCCGCCATCGCCGATCATGCCGGTCAACTACACGCCGCCCACCGCTGACGCACTGCTGCCGGTCCCGGGCATCGCGCTCGGCGCGACGGCGGCCAAGATCAAGAAGTGGGAGCGTGACGACTTGCTGCTGGTCGTC
>JAJXTF010000129.1 GCA_021784125.1 Pseudomonadota bacterium
GGCTGGGGCAGCAGCTCGAACTGGGCGACCGACGCCGCGCCCTGGCGGTTCGACGTGCCGACGCAGTCGGAACCGGTGTCGCCGCCGCCGATGACGATCACGTGCTTGCCCGTGGCCAGAATCTGGCCGTCGACGGCATCGCCGGCGACGATGCGGTTCTGCTGCGGCAGGAAATCCATCGCGAAGTGGATTCCCTGCAGATCGCGGCCGGGCACCGGCAGGTCGCGCGGCTTCTCGGCGCCGCCCGCAAGCACGATCGCGTCGTACCCGGCGAGCAGGTCGCGCGCGTCGACATTGCCCCCGACACGGGAGTTGGGCCGGAACTCGACGCCTTCGACCGACATCTGCGCAATCCGCCGGTCGATCAGGTGCTTCTCCATCTTGAAATCGGGGATGCCGTAGCGCAGCAGGCCGCCGATGCGATCGGCTTTCTCGAACAGCGCGACGTCGTGGCCTGCGCGCGCGAGCTGCTGTGCGCAGGCGAGACCCGCCGGGCCCGAGCCGATGACCGCGACGCGCCGCCCGGTCTTGTGCGCCGGCGGCTGCGGGACGACCCAGCCCTCCTCCCATCCCTTGTCGATGATGAAATGCTCGATCGACTTGATGCCGACGGGGTCGCTGTTGATGTTGAGCGTGCACGCCGCCTCGCAGGGCGCCGGGCAGACGCGGCCGGTGAACTCCGGAAAATTGTTCGTCGAATGCAGGACGTCGAGGGCGTCCTTCCACTGCTGCCGGTAGACGAGGTCGTTCCAGTCCGGGATCACGTTGTTGACCGGGCAGCCGTTCTGACAGAAAGGGATGCCGCAGTCCATGCAGCGCGCGCCCTGCGTCGAGGCCGCGGCATCGTCCAGCACGTGGACGAACTCGCGGTAGTGCTTGAGGCGCGCGCCCACGGGATCGGAGACCTCGGCGAGGCGCTGGTATTCGAGAAAACCGGTGATCTTGCCCATCGACGTCGTCTTCAATTCTCTGTCGCGTTGTTCGGATCCGGGCCGGCTTTCGCGCCGCCGGCTCGTACGCAGCGCCCTTCTACGCCGCGTGCTTCGACGCCGCCTGCTTCTGCGCGGCCGCGCCGGTGGGCTTCGTCTGCTGCGCCTTCGCGTGCATCTCGGTCAGCGCGCGCACGTACTCGTTCGGCAGCAGCTTGACGAATTTCGCGCGCGTGGCGTCCCAGGCATCGAGCATCGCGAGCGCGAGCGTCGACCCGGTGAAGCGCAGGTGGCGCTCGATCAGCTCGCGCAGCATCGGCTCGTCGGCCCGGCCGCGGTGCAGCAGGCGCCCCTTCCCCGCCGCGGCGAGCTCCTTCTCCGCGCGCAGCTGCTCGGCCTCGGCCTGCACCGGAACGAGCGTGACCATCGCCCGGTTGCAGCGCGACGCGAACGTCCCGTCGGGATCGTAGACGTACGCGACGCCCCCGCTCATGCCGGCGCCGAAATTGCGCCCGGTGGGCCCCAGCACGACGACGGTGCCCCCCGTCATGTATTCGCAGCCATGGTCGCCGGTGCCCTCGACGACGGCCGAGGCGCCCGAATTGCGCACGCAGAAGCGCTCGCCGGCGACGCCGCGGAAATATGCCTCGCCCTCGATCGCGCCGTACATCACCGTGTTGCCGATGACGATGTTGTCCTCGGGTTTCGCCGGGCAGGCCGGGTCCGGATAGACGACGATGCGTCCGCCCGACAGCCCCTTGCCGACGTAGTCGTTGGTGGCGCCCTGCAGCTCGAAGGTCACGCCCTTGGCGAGGAACGCACCGAAACTCTGCCCGGCGATGCCTTCGAAAGCGACGTGCAGCGTGTCGTCGGCAAGCCCCTCGTGGCCATGGCGGCGCGCGATCGTTCCGGACAGCATCGCGCCCACCGAGCGGTGCGCGTTGCGGATCCGGAAGTCGAGGCGCAGCGCCTCGCCCCGCTCGATGGCGGGTGCCGCTGCGGCGATCAGCTGGTGGTCGAGCGCGCCCGCGAGCCCGTGGTCCTGGCTCTCGCAATGGTGCCGCGCGACCTCGGCCGGCATGTCCGGCAGGTGGAACACGCGCGAGAAGTCGAGGCCCCTCGCCTTCCAGTGCTCGATGCCCTTCTTCGTGTCGAGCAGGTCGGCGCGGCCGATCATGTCGTCGAGCTTGCGGAAGCCGAGCTCGGCCATGATCTCGCGCAGCTCCTCGGCGACGAAGAAGAAAAAATTGACGACGTGCTCGGGCTGGCCCGCGAAGCGCCGACGCAGCACCGGGTCCTGGGTCGCGACCCCGACCGGGCAGGTGTTGAGGTGGCACTTGCGCATCATGATGCATCCCTCGACGACCAGGGGCGCCGTCGCGAAGCCGAATTCGTCGGCGCCGAGCAGCGCACCGATCGCGACGTCGCGGCCGGTCTTCATCTGGCCGTCGACCTGCACCGCGATGCGCCCGCGCAAGCGGTTCAGCACCAGCGTCTGCTGCGTCTCGGCGAGCCCGAGCTCCCAGGGCGTGCCTGCGTGCTTGATCGACGACAGCGGGGACGCGCCGGTGCCGCCGTCGTGCCCGGAAATCGTCACGTGGTCGGCCTTGGCCTTGGCGACGCCCGCAGCGACGGTCCCGACGCCGACCTCGGACACGAGCTTCACCGATATCGACGCCTTCGGGTTGGCGTTCTTCAGGTCGTGGATCAGCTGGGCGAGATCCTCGATCGAATAGATGTCGTGGTGCGGCGGCGGCGAGATCAGCCCCACGCCCGGCACCGAGTAGCGGAGCTGCGCGATGTATTCCGACACCTTGTGCCCGGGAAGCTGCCCGCCCTCGCCGGGCTTCGCGCCCTGCGCCATCTTGATCTGGAGCTGGTCGGCCGAGGACAGGTATTCGGCGGTGACGCCGAAGCGCCCGGAGGCGACCTGCTTGATCCGCGAGCGCAGGCTGTCGCCGGCCTTGAGCGGAATGTCGTGCTCGACCGCGTGCTTGCCGATCACCGAGGCCAGCGTGTCGCCGTCCTTGACCGGGCTGGTACCCGCGCGCATCTCGGCGCGATAGCGCAGCGCATCCTCGCCGCCTTCGCCGGTGTTCGACTTGCCACCGATGCGGTTCATCGCGACCGCGAGCGTCGTGTGCGCCTCGGTCGAGATCGAGCCGAGGCTCATCGCGCCCGTGGCGAAGCGCCTGACGATCTCTTTCGCCGGCTCGACCTCGTCCAGCGGAACCGGCGTGCACGCCGACTTGCGGAACTCGAACAGGCCGCGCAGCGTCTTGAGCTTCCTGCCCTGCTCGTTGATCAGCGCGGCGTAATCGCGGTAGGTGCCGTAGGAGTTCGACCGCGTCGCGTGCTGCAGCTTGGCGATCGAGTCGGGCGTCCACATGTGCTCCTCGCCGCGCACGCGGAATGCGTACTCGCCGCCGGCATCGAGCATCCGCGCGAGCAGCGGGTCGTCGCCGAAGGCCAGCGCGTGGAGGCGCTGCGCCTCGGCGGCGACCTCGAACAGGCCGATGCCCTCGATCGTGCTCGCCGTGCCGGTGAAGTACTTGTCGACGAAGCCCCTCTGCAGCCCCACGGCCTCGAAGATCTGCGCGCCGCAGTACGACTGGTAGGTCGAGATGCCCATCTTGGACATCACTTTGTAGAGCCCCTTGCAGATCGCCTTGATGTAGCGCTTCTGCGACTGCCTGGCGTCGCTGCCGGGGACCGCGCGCGCGATGTCCTCGATGGTCTCGAGCGCCAGGTACGGATGGATCGCCTCGGCCCCATAGCCCGCGAGCAGCGCGAAGTGATGGACCTCGCGCGCGGATCCGGTCTCCACGACCAGCCCGGTCGACGTCCGCATGCCCTTCTTCACGAGGTGCTCGTGCACGGCCGCGGTGGCGAGCAGCGCCGGGATCGGCAGCATCGCCTGAGCAATGCTGCGATCGGACAGGATGATGATGTTGAATCCCTGCTGGATCGCATCCTCGGCGTGCGCGGCGAGGCTCGCGAGCGCCGCCTCCATGCCGTTGCCGCCCCAGGCCGCCGGATAGCAGATGTCGAGCTCGATCGAGCGGAAGGCCCCGCCGGAGAAGAGCTCGACGTGGCGCAGCTTCTCCATGTTCTCGGCGGTCAGGATCGGCTGCTCGGCCTCGAGCCGCATCGGCGGCTCGCCGGTGTCGCTGCCCTGGTCGACGGCGAGCAGGTTGGGCCGCGGGCCGATGAACGACACCAGCGACATCACGAGCTCCTCGCGGATCGGGTCGATCGGCGGGTTCGTCACCTGCGCGAACAGCTGCTTGAAATAGTTGTAGAAGACCTTGGGCCGGTCGGACAGCACCGGCAATGCGGCGTCGTTGCCCATCGAGCCGACCGCCTCCTCGCCGTTGTGCGCCATCGGCGCGAGGATCACCTTCAGGTCTTCCTGCGTCCAGCCGAAAGCCTGCTGGCGATCGAGCAGCGACACCTCGGACGGCGTCGACGGCGCGGGCTCGGGCATCGCCTCGAGCGACAGCCGGCAGCGCGCGATCCAGTCGCGGTACGGCCGCGCGGTCGCGAGCGTGCGCTTCAGCTCCTCGTCGTCTACGATGCGACCGGCGTCGAGGTCGACCAGCAGCATTCTGCCCGGCTGCAGCCGCCACTTCTTGATGATCTTCGATTCGGGGATGTCGAGAACGCCGACCTCCGAGGCCATGACGATGTAGTCGTCGTCGGTCACGACGAAGCGCGCCGGACGCAGGCCGTTGCGGTCCAGCGTCGCGCCGATCTGGCGGCCATCGGTGAACGCCATCGCGGCCGGGCCGTCCCAGGGCTCCATCAGTGCGGCATGGTATTCGTAGAACGCGCGCCGGTCCTCGTCCATCAGCGGGTTGCCCGCCCAGGCCTCGGGGATCATCAGCATCATCGCGTGAGCCAGCGAATACCCGCCCATCACCAGCAGCTCGAGCGCATTGTCGAAGGACGCCGAATCGGACTGGCCGTCATAGATCAGCGGCCACAGCTTCGACAGGTCGTCGCCCAGCACCTTCGACGCGATCCCGCCCTCGCGGGCGCGCATCCAGTTGAAGTTGCCGCGCAGCGTGTTGATCTCGCCGTTGTGGCTGACGAAGCGGAACGGATGCGCGAGGTCCCAGGTCGGGAACGTGTTGGTGGAGAAGCGCTGGTGGACCATCGCCAGCGCCGACACCATCGTCGGGTCGCGCAGGTCGAGGTAGTACTCGCCGACCTGGTGCGCGAGCAGCATGCCCTTGTAGACGATGGTGCGCGTCGACATCGACGGCACGTAGAACTCCTTGCCGTGCCGGAGGTTGAGGGCCTGGATCGCGTGGCCCGCCCCCTTGCGGATCACGTAGAGCTTGCGCTCGAGGGCATCCTGGTCGATCTCGCGCGACCCGCGGCCGACGAACACCTGGCGGATGACCGGCTCGACTTCCTTGGTGCGCGCCGAGAGCCCCGAATTGTCCGTAGGCACGTCGCGCCAGCCGAGCAGCACCTGGCCTTCCGCCTGGATCGCACGCTCGATCTCCTGCTCGCAGGCCATCCGCGACGCGGGTTCCTGCGGCAGGAAGACCATGCCCACGCCGTACTGGCCGATTGCCGGCAGCGTGATCCCGAGCCTGCCGCAGGCGCGGCGCAGGAACGCATCCGGCACCTGGAGCAGGATGCCCGCACCGTCGCCCTGCAACGGGTCGGCGCCCGTCGCGCCGCGGTGGGTCAGGTTCTCCAGGATCGACAGCCCCTGCTTGACGATGTCGTGGGTCTTGCGGCCCTTGATGTGCGCGACGAAACCCAGGCCGCAGGCGTCGTGCTCCTGTGCCGGGTCGTACAGACCCTGCGCCGCCGGGGGGAAGGAAGGGCCGGAAGTTGCTGACGGATGATCCACGGTGACCTCGTTACGGTAGGGCGCGCCCGGAAAAGCCAGCGCCGGGCCGCTCGAGCGGCGGCCTTGGCCAAATCTGAGGCGAAACCCATCTATGCTACGCGCGATGCTGCATTGCGGCAATACGCCTCGGGGCGGTCGGCGCGCATCGGCATGCAACATGCATATGGCGTGAATCCCGCCATTCCGCCGGAAACACTTGCACCGTCCCCCTTGTTAGGATTTAATCTGAACAAAATCGCCTAGATCGTTGTTGCAGCGCTTAATTCGACTAGGGTGAAATCGCATCTTTAGGACAACATCATCAGGACTCCGAACATGCTTGCAAACCGTCTGTCTGGCTGGTTGCGCCCGCTCCTGACCCTTGCCGCTCTGGCCGGCGTGCTGTCGCTGGCCGCCTGCGGCGGCGGCAACGGGGCCCCCAACAATCCCTACCAGCCGGGTGCCGGGCCCCTGACGGTCACCCCCGCGACCGGCACGGGCTATTCCGGGGTCCCGTTCACCTTCTCGGTCACCGGCGGCACCGCGCCGTACTCGGTGATTTCGAGCGATTCGGTGATCCTGCCGGTAACTTCAGGGGTCTCCGGGAACTCGCTGGTCGTCGTTCCCGGCAACGTGACGGCCACGACACCGGTCAGTTTCACGGTCAGCGATGCCGCCGGCCACCAGACGACAGGCTCGCTGACGGTCAATCCGGCGTTGCTGCTGCCGACGTCGATCACGGTGACCGGCAATCCCACGTGCTCCGCGTCGGGAGGGACCCTTTGCTCGGGGCAGAACGGCACCGCATCCGTGTTCGTCACCAATCCGGCCGGTGGTCCTCTCGCCGGTCGCACGATTCGTTTCGACGTCGTCCAGGGCGATTTCGCGTTCGTCAGCACGGCCGCGGGCCAGCCGCTGGTATCGACGCTGTCCGCGGTATCGGACACGAACGGTTTCGCAGTCGTGAAGCTGCAGGTGCCGACGACGGCGATCACACAGATCGCGACGATTCGTGCGACCGATGTCACGAGCGGCAACAGCATCAACAGCAACTTCACCATCGTCGCATTCAATGATGGTGGCGCTGTTCTGTCCGTTTCGCCGGCGTCCGCGAGTGTTCCAGGTCTTCCGGCAGCCACGCCGCAATGTGCAATCGGCGTCCCGGTAACCTATTACGTCTATGGAGGTACGCCGCCCTACACGGTCGCGGCGAACCTGCCGTCGCTGGTCTCGATCACGGGAACGCCGGTTACCCGGTCGGGCGGTGGCTTCACCGTCAGAGCGCTCAACTGCGTGAGCGAGATATTGACGATCACGGATGCGAGCGGGTTGTTCGTCAACGCCACCTTCGCAAGCGTGCTCGGGCCGACCACCACCTCCGGCGGCACGACGACCGGGGACTGCTCGACGTTCTCACCACCGAATCCGAGTTGCCCGACCGTTTCGCCGTCGAGTTTGTCGCTGACCGCGTGCACCGGAGCAGGGTCGAGCGCGACCGCGACGATCAGCGGCGGTACGACTCCCTACACGGCAGCCGCCCCGTCGGGCGTGACGGCAACCGTGTCGGGTACGACGCTGACTGTCACGCGCGCCAGTGGAACCGTGACGTCTCCGCTCACGGTCCAGGTCTACGCGGGTTCGTTCTTCCAGAACGTGAGCGTCAACGTCAGTCCGCTCACCTGCCCCTGACCGGATCGACCCGGGCAACGCCGAAAAGAGCGCCTCGGGCGCTCTTTTCGTTTGCACTGCCCGTCGATCAGTGAGCGACGCTGGCGATGACGTCGGCGTCCGCCACGTCGGCGCGGACCCGCGCGCGGCCCAACTCGTCCAGCACCACGAAGCGCATCGCGCCGCCCTCGACCTTCTTGTCGCGGCGCATCAGCTCCAGCCAGCGCTCGGGCGCGATCTTCGGCGGCGCGGTCGGCAGCCCTGCCGCAGCGACGAGACGGGTGAGCCGCTGCGTGTCCGCGGGATCGAACCCGCAGACCGGCTCGGACAGGCGCGCCGCACACACCATCCCGGCGGCCACGGCCTCGCCGTGCAGCCACGCGCCGTAGCCCTGGGCGGCCTCGATCGCGTGGCCGAAGGTGTGCCCGTAGTTGAGCAGCGCACGCTCGCCGGATTCGCGCTCGTCCGCAGCGACGATCTCGGCCTTGATCTCGCAGCTGCGACGGATCGCGTGCGCGAGCGCCTCCGGATCCTTCGCCAACAGCGCCTGCATGTTCGCCTCGAGCCAGGCGAAGAACCCCGCGTCGCGGATCGCCCCGTACTTGATGACTTCGGCGAGCCCGGCGCGCAGCTCGCGGTCGGGCAGCGTCGCGAGGCACGCGGTGTCGATCAGCACCGCGCGCGGCTGCCAGAAGGCGCCGATCATGTTCTTGCCCAGCGGATGGTTGACGCCGGTCTTGCCGCCGACCGACGAGTCGACCTGCGCCAGCAGCGTCGTCGGCACCTGCACCAAAGGCATGCCGCGCTGGTAGACCGCGGCAGCGAAGCCGGCGATGTCGCCGACGACGCCGCCGCCCAGTGCGACCAGCGTCGTTCCGCGCTCGGCGCGCAATTCGAGCAGCCGCGTGAGCAGGTCGTTCAGCGTCGACAGGTTCTTGTGCGTCTCTCCGTCGGGGAGCATCACGACGTCGACCTGCGTGCCGCGCTCGCGCAGCGCTGCCTGCAGCGGCGCGAGGTGATGGGCGGCGACCACCGCGTTGGTCACGATCACCGCGCGCTGCAGTGATTGCGCGCCGAGCAGCTCGCCCGCGCGCGCGAGCAGTCCGGTGCCGATGTGGATCGGGTAGGCGCGATCGCCCAGGCCGACGGTGAGCATCGTCACTTTTCCTCGTTCACCGGCGGGGTCGCGGTGCGCGCGACCGGCAACGGGCGA
>JAJXTF010000130.1:0-8133 GCA_021784125.1 Pseudomonadota bacterium
CGGTGTCGCAGGGTCGCCAGACGTCGAGCTGCGGGATCAGGCGCAGGCTTGCCGCGTGCTCGATCGACTGGTGGGTCGGCCCGTCCTCGCCCAGCCCGATCGAGTCGTGGGTGAACACGAAAATCGTCCCGGCCTTCATCAGCGCCGCCATGCGGATGGCGTTGCGCATGTAATCGGAGAAGGTGAGGAACGTGCCGACGTAGGGGATGAAGCCGCGATGCAACGCCAGGCCGTTGCCGATGGCCGCCATCGCGAACTCGCGTACGCCGTAGTTGACGTAGTTGCCGGTCTGCGTCGCGGTCACGGCGACGCTGCCCGACCAGTTGGTGAACACCGACCCGGTCAGGTCGGCCGCTCCGCCCAGCATCTCGGGCAGCACGGCGGCGAAGGCCTCGATCGCCTGCTGCGATGCCTTGCGGGTCGCGACCGTCGCCGCCCCGGCGACCTGCGCAAGCACCAGCGCATCGCCCGTGGCGGCGAAGGCGTCGGGCAGCCGGCCTTCCATGCGGCGCGTGAACTCGGCGGCGAGCGCCGGATGCTCGGCGGCGTAGCGCGCAAAGCGGGCCGCCCAGTCGCGCCCGGCGGCGTCGCCGCGCGGGCGTGCGTCCCAGGCGTCGTAGATCGCCTGCGGGATCTCGAAAGGCGCAAAGGTCCAGCCGATGGCCGCCCGCGTCGCGGCGACTTCGCGCTCGCCCAGCGCCGAGCCGTGCGCATCGGCGCTGCCGGCCTTGCCGGGGGATCCCTTGCCAATGGTCGTCCTGCAGCAGATCAGCGTCGGCCGCTCGTGCTGCGACTTCGCCTTCGCGATCGCGGCGCCGACCGCGTCGACGTCGTGGCCATCGACTGGCGCGATGACGTTCCAGCCATAGGCTTCGAAGCGGCGCGGCGTGTCGTCGGTGAACCAGCCTTGCGTCGAACCGTCGATCGAGATGCCGTTGTCGTCGTAGAGGACGATCAGCTTGCCGAGCCGCAGCGTGCCCGCGAGCGAGCAGGCTTCGTGCGAGATCCCTTCCATCAGGCAGCCGTCGCCGACGAACGCATAGGTCCGGTGGTCGACGATCGCGTGCCCGGGCCGGTTGAACGCATCGGCGAGCAGTCGCTCGGCGAGCGCCATGCCGACGGCGTTGGCCAGCCCCTGTCCGAGCGGCCCCGTCGTCGTGTCGACGCCGGGCGTGACCCCGACCTCGGGATGGCCAGGCGTCTTCGAATGCAGCTGCCGGAACTTGCGCAGCTCCGACATCGGCAGGTCGTAGCCGGTCAGATGCAGCAGCGCGTACTGCAGCATCGAGCCATGTCCGTTCGACAGCACGAAACGGTCGCGGTCGGCCCAATGCGGATCGGCCGGATTGTGCTTCAGGTGCCGCGTCCACAGCGCCACCGCGATTTCCGCCATGCCCAGCGGCATGCCGGGGTGGCCGGATTTCGCGGCCTCGACGGCATCCATCGCCAGCCCCCGGATCGAGTTGGCGAGATCGGCGTCGCGGGCTGCGACTGCGCGGTTCACCGTGTTTTGCAATGTTGCAGAGGTGTCGGGCATCGTGGAAGTGCGGGCTGCGCTCGCTCGCAGCAGCGCAGCGCCGCGAAGGAAAGCGATTGAAAACTATCGCGAAAGTCGCATATTGTGCCATACTTACATGTTTACGCTGGCCGTGTGACATTTCCGGCTCGCGGATCGGGAGGATCGGGACCGCAGCGTGGCCGTGTCGAGGCCGCAGCGCGGGACCGCAGCGGCACCGGCAGGCGCAGGGGTTGGCCGCAGCCGACCATGATTGGCCATCAATGGCCACAATCCCGGGGCTGGCCACAGCCAGTCCCGATGGCCGCGTCAGGTGGCCGCAATCGGGTGGCCGCCATGAAGCCGTTGATTCGGGTCGATTCGCAATGTTCACGCTCCGGGATCCGGCAAGTGCCGCGTGGGGAGCAATTCCTGGAGGGTAATGCCATGGACGGTATCCATCTGCTGGGCGAATGGTACGGATGCCCGGAGGACGTCCCGGCGCTCACGCGGACCGAGCCGCTGCGCGCGCTCTGCCTCGAGGCCGTCACCGCGGCGGGGCTCACCATCGTCGGCGAGCGTTTTCACCAGTTCGAGCCGCAGGGCGTGACCGGGACGGTGCTGCTCGCCGAGTCCCATCTCGCCATTCACACCTGGCCCGAAGCCGGCTTCGTCACCGTCGACGTCTACGTCTGCAACTACACGACCGACAACACGGCGAAGGCCGAGCGCGTGTTCGCGGCCCTCGAGGCGGCCCTCAAGCCGCGGCGCAAGCGTTTCCAGGCCATACATCGCGGTGGCAAGGATGACTGACGAGGCATCGCCCGGCGATCTCGCGCCCGGCGTCATGACCGAATACCTGACCGACGACTGGGGTTCCTTCATCCGGTCGACGAAGCAGCTGGAGAGCTTCCGTTCCCCGTACCAGGCGGTCGAAGTCCACGATACCGTGCGGTTCGGCAAGCTGTTCCGGCTCGACGGCCACTTCATGACGTCCGAGAGGGACGAGTTCTTCTATCACGAGAACCTCGTCCACATCGCCGGTCTCGCGCACCCGGGGCCCGAGCGGGCGCTGGTCATCGGCGGCGGCGACGGCGGCTCGACCGAGGAGCTCCTCAAGCATCCGTCGATGCGCGTGGTGACCGTCGCGGAAATCGACGCGAGCGTCGTCGAAATCTCGCGCAGGTACCTGCAGGAAGTGCACCGTGGCGCTTTCGACGACCCCCGCGTCAGCGTGCGCATCGGCGACGGCTTTCGCCATGTCCAAGAGACGGCGGAGGTCTACGACCTGATCGTGCTGGACCTCACGGACCCCGGCGGTCCTTCGACGGCGCTCTACACCCTCGATTTCTACAGGGCCTGTGCGAAGCGCCTGACGTCGTCGGGCGCACTGACGCTGCACATCGCCAGTCCCGTCGCCCACCCCGATCGAGTCGGCGCGACGATCCGCGAACTGCGCCGCGCATTCCCGCGCGTCACGCCCTACCTCGCATCGATTCCGCTCTATGGCGGCCTGTGGATGATGGCGTGCTGCTCGCAGAATCTCGATCCGCGGGAGCAGTCGGCGATGTCGATCGACCTGCGGATCTCGCAGCGCCGCATCCGGGACCTGCAATACCTCAACGGCGAGACCTACCGCGGGGCGCTGGCGCTGCCCAACTTCGTCCAGACCCTGCTGCGCTGACCGGCGCCCGCGAGGGGGCATACCCGAGGGGGATCCGGCAGGGCACGGTCCTGCTTGAACCGGGTCGCTCCCGGCCGCATCTTTGGAGGCGTCGGGGCCGCGACCTGCGGCCCCCCAATCGACACCGGCGAGGATGATGAGCATCAAGCTGCCCGACGCGATGCAGGGTGCCGACTACGTGGTCATCGACGGCATCATGTTCGAGACCGCCTACCTGCGCGAGCCCGACGAATTCACCGTCGCCGACGACATCCTGCTCGAGCTGCGCTCGGGTGACACCGAGCTCGCTTTCACCCAGGCCGACCTGGAGGGTGCCGAGCGCCTGGACGACGGCGTCTATCGCCTGGCGACGGGCCGCCTGGTCCATTTCCTGACGAGCGCGACCATCCACTGAGCGCGAGGGGTTCCCCGTAGCGCACCGGGCAAATGCCGCGCATGCGGCGGCCCCGGGTGCGGGTGGGGGTATCGTTTTGCTTGCGCACCGTCGCTGCGCTGTGGTTTCATTCGTCCGATTGAATCCGATGCTGGAGATTCCCGATGAATGCAGATCGCAGGCAGGTATTGAAGACCGGCGGTGGGGCGACGTTGTTGGCGCTGCTGGCGGCCGCAGGATGGATTCCCTCCGCGTGGGCCGACGCGCCGGGATGGAGCAAGGCCGATTTCGACGCCCACACGATGGACGACGCCCTGAAGGCGCTGGGGGCCGGCAAGCCTGCCGCCAGCGGCGACATCGCCTTTTTCTCGACGCCTGACATCGCCGAGAACGGCGGGGTGGTGCCGATCGGCGTCAACAGCAAGCTGCCGAACACCGAGTCGATCGCGATCCTGGTCGACAAGAACCCGTTCACGCTCGCCGCGCTGTTCGATTTCCCCGCGGGAACCGAGCCGACGATTTCGACGCGCATCAAGATGCGCGAGACGTCGAACGTCCACGCGCTGGTCAAGGCCGGCGGCAAGTACTTCGTGACCTCCAAGGAAATCAAGGTCACGCTGGGCGGCTGCGGCGGCTGAGCCCCGGCAGCGCAGCGATCGCGCAGTCACTGATTTGAACGCGCCGGCCCGGCACCACGATGCCGGCGGCTCCAGGAGGCTTCGATGGCAGATCCGATGAAAATCCGGGCGAATCTCGTCGGCGATTCGACCGAAGTGAAGGTGTTGATGAGCCACGAGATGGACACCGGGCTCGTCAAGGACAAGGCGGGCAAGATCATCCCGGCCTGGTGGATCCAGACGGTCAAGGTCACGCACAACGACAAGGTCGTCCTGACGGCGCAGTGGGGAACTGCGGTCTCCAAGAACCCGTTCATGTCGTTCAAGTTCAAGGGTGGCGCCAAAGGCGACAAGGTGACGATCACCTGGATCGACAACCACAACGATTCGCGTACCGACACGGCGGTCATCGCCTGACTGCGGCCTGACTGCGCGCAAGACGCAGAGGCGGCGGTCCGCAGCGGGCGCCGCGCACCGTAGTGGAATTCGCAGTGGAACACTCTGGAGGAGGGTTTGATGCCAAGCATCCGCAGCCTCAGGCTGATCACGGGGGCAGTCGCAATCGGCGCTGCATTGCTCGCCGGTCCGGTGGTCGCGCAGACGACGCTCGAGAACGCGAGCGCCAAATACCGGCAGGATCTGGCGGAAGGCAACCCGGCCGACCTGTGGGTCGCCCGCGGGCAGGAAATGTGGACGCAGCCCCGGGGACCGAAGAAGGTCTCCTTCGAGTCCTGTGACCTGGGCCAGGGCCCCGGCGTCGTCAAGGGCGCGTACGCAACGTTGCCGCGTTATTTCCCCGATGCAGGTCGCGTGATGGACCTGGAGACGCGGCTCGTCTGGTGCATGGTCAACCAGCAGGGCTACACCCATGCCGAAGCGACCAAGCTGACCTTCGGCAACGGGAGCCGCCACCGCTCCGACCTCGAGGCGCTCACCGCGTACGTCGCCAAGGAGTCCGACGGCGTGAAGATGAACGTGTCGCTCGCCGATCCGCACGTCAAGGAAATGTACGACATCGGCAAGAAGGCATTTTTCTACCACGCAGGCACCCACGATTTCGCCTGCGCCACCTGCCACGCTTCCGACGACCTGCGCATTCGCCTGCAGTACCTGCCGAACCTGACCAAGCCCGCCGGTGCGCAGAAAGCGTACACGACCTGGCCGGCCTACCGGGTGGCGCAGGGCGAGACGCGGAGCTTCCAGTGGCGCCTGCACGACTGCTTCCGTCAGCAGCGCTTCCCCGACCTGATCTACGGCTCGGATCTTTCGATCGCACTGACGACCTACCTCGCGGCGAGCGCCAACGGCGCCGTGTACGTCGGTCCCGGCATCAAGCTCTGACGGAGGCCTGCGCACATGACAACCCGATCCCCCGTCACCACGCTCGTCCGCGGCGCTGTCGCCGGCCTTGCGATCGCCGCCGCGCTGTACGGATGCGCCAGCGCGCCGACCGCGCAGGACGACGCCGCGCTGACCGCGCGCACGATCGCCATGATGAAGGCGTCGTTCAGGCCGAAGGGCCAGGCCGGCATGGACCGCCTCGACCAGGACGAGACGCAGCGCCTCTGCAGCCAATACGCCGAGGGCAAGCTCCCCGAGTCCGTCGTGAAGAAGATCGAGCAGGAGAACCTCGCCGCGGTCAAGTATCCCGCCGACGGCACGCTGGTCGGCGACTGGAAGGCGGGCGAGAAGGTCGCCGAGCTCGGGCGAGGCATGCAGTTCTCCGACGATCCGAAGAAGCCCAACGGCGCCAACTGCTACGCCTGCCACCAGCTTTCGCCGAAGCAGGAGGCCTACGGCACGATCGGCCCGTCGCTCTACCAGTTCGGCAAGAAGCGCGGCTACACCGACCAGACGCGCACCTATGCGTGGGCGAAGGTCTACGACGCGGAGGCCTTCTCCGCGTGCACGAACATGCCGCGCTTCGGGCAGCACCACATCCTGACGGAGCAGCAGATCCGCGACGTCGTCGCATTGCTCGTGGATCCGGCATCGCCCGTCAACCAGTGACCCTCTTGCATCAGGTCGTGCCGGGCCGCGCGCTGCGCGGCCCGTTCCATCTGTGCCGACCGGGCGGGGCCGCAGCGGGGGCGGCGACATGAAGCGGCGCGAATTCCTGCAGGGTGTTGCCGCGGCCGCGATCGCCGGCCTGCCCGTCGACGCGCCGCTCGCTGCCGATTCGGCGGACGGGGCGCATTTCTACGACGCTCTGAAGCCTTTCGGCAACGTCGGCCTGCTGCACATCACCGACTGCCACGCGCAACTCCTGCCGATCCGCTTCCGCGAGCCGAACGTGAACCTCGGCGCAGGGGCCTCGCGCGGCAGACCTCCCCATCTGGTCGGGGAGGCAATGCTCAGGCATTTCGGGATCGCGCCCGGCACGCGCGACGCGCACGCGTTCACGTACCTCGATTTCGAGCATGCATCGCGCGCCTACGGCGCGATGGGCGGCTTCGCCCACCTGTCGACGCTGGTGAAGCGCCTGCGCGCCGACCGGCCCGGCGCCTTGCTGCTCGACGGCGGCGACACCTGGCAGGGTTCGGCGACGTCGCTGTGGACGCGCGGCCAGGACATGGTCGACGCGGCGAAGCTGCTCGGCGTCGACGTGATGACGGGGCACTGGGAGTTCACCTACGGCACGGCGCGGGTCAAGGAGGTCATCGCGAAGGATTTCGCCGGCCACGTCGATTTCGTCGCCCAGAACGTCCGCACCTCCGACTTCGACGACCCGGTGTTCGCGCCGTACGTCATCAAGCAAGTCAACGGCATCCCGGTCGCGATCATCGGCCAGGCGTTTCCGTACACGCCGATCGCCCATCCGCGCTACTTGGTCGCCGATCTCAGTTTCGGCATCCACGACGAGCGCATGCAGAAGGTCGTCGACGAGCTGCGCTCCAAGGGTGCGCAGGCCGTGGTGCTGCTGTCGCACAACGGCATGGACGTCGACCTGAAGCTCGCGACCCGCGTGTCCGGGATCGACGTGATCCTCGGCGGCCATACGCACGACGGCGTTCCTCAGCCGACCTCGGTCGCCAACCGCGGCGGGAAGACGCTGGTGACCAATGCGGGCAGCAACGGCAAGTTCCTCGGCGTGCTCGATCTCGACGTCAGGGGCGGCAAGGTGGCGGACGTGCGCTACCGGCTGGTGCCGGTGTTCGCGAACCTGCTCGCGCCCGACAAGGACATGGCCGCGCTGATCGAGCGCTTGCGCAAGCCCTATGCGGCGAAGCTCGACGAGACGCTGGCGGTCACCGAGGACCTGCTCTATCGCCGCGGCAACTTCAACGGCAGCTACGACCAGCTGATCCTCGATGCGCTGATGGCCGAGAAGAATGCGCAGATCGCGTTTTCACCGGGTTTCCGCTGGGGGACGACCTTGCTGCCCGGCGATCCGATACGCTACGAGCGGCTGCTCGACCAGACGGCGATCACCTATCCCTACGTGACGGTCACGAAGATGACCGGCGAGACGATCAAGACGATCCTCGAGGATGTGGCCGACAACCTGTTCAACCCAGATCCCTACTACCAGCAGGGCGGGGACATGGTGCGCGTCGGCGGCATGCGCTACGCGATCGACCCCACCGCGCTGATCGGCAAGCGGATCACGCGGATGGAGCTCGACGGCAAGCCGATCGACGCCAAGAAGCAGTACACGGTCGCCGGCTGGGCGCCGGTGTCGGAAGCGGCGCGCGACGCCGGCCTCGAGCCGATCTGGGACGTCGCCGCGCGCTGGCTGCGGTCGCAGAAGACCGTCAGGGCACGCCAGGTCAACATGCCGAAGATCGAGGGGATCGCGAGCGATCCCGGCATGGCGTAGCGCCTACTTCACCGTCACCCGCGCGAACCTGCGCTTGCCGGCCTGCACGACCACCGTCGTGCCCGAGGGCACGACGAGCGCCCTGTCGGCGACCACGTCGCCGTCGACCTTCAAACCCCGCTGCTGGATCAGCCGCAGCGCGTC
>JAJXTF010000130.1:8143-8644 GCA_021784125.1 Pseudomonadota bacterium
GACGTCGATGCGACGATCCCCGCCTGCCTGGCGAGCTGGGCGATCGGCATGCCCGCGCCGTTGGCGTGCAGCGTCACCTCCGGCATGTCCTCGGGCAGCGCGCCTTCGCGAAAGCGCGCCTCGAATTCGGAGAGCGCCGCATCGGCTGCCTGCTGTGAGTGGAAGCGCGTGACGATTTCCTGCGCGAGCATCACCTTGGCGTCGCGCGGATTGCGGCCGTCGTCGCATTCGCGCTTCAGCGCCGCGATGTCGCTCTCGGGCCGGAACGACAGCAGTTCGTAGTAGCGCCACATCAGCGTGTCGGAAATCGACATCAGCTTGCCGAACATCGACGCCGGCGCTTCGGTGATGCCGACGTAGTTGTCGAGCGATTTCGACATCTTGTTGACGCCGTCGAGGCCTTCCAGCAGCGGCAGCGTGAGGATGCACTGCGGCTCCTGGCCGAAGTGCCGCTGCAGTTCGCGGCCGACCAGCAGGTTGAATTGGTGGTCGGGGCCGCCG